>CAYNZI010000553.1:0-2528 GCA_964401565.1 uncultured Spongiibacteraceae bacterium | reverse complement strand
TGTGAAGACCCCAAAGACTTGTTTGATCTTTATACTCGCACTCGAGAAGAAGGTTTTGGTGATGAAGTGAAACGTAGAATACTGGTCGGTACTTACGCACTGTCGGCAGGATTCTACGACGCATACTATAAAAAAGCGCAGAAAATTCGGCGTTTAATCAAAAATGATTTTGTTACCGCCTTTGAACAAGTCGATGTCATCATGGGGCCTACCGTGCCAAATACCGCCTTCAAAATTGGCGAAAAGTCCAACGACCCTGTATCGATGTATCTCGAAGACATCTACACAATACCAACTAACTTAGCCGGCCTACCGGGGATGTCTATTCCAGCCGGCCTGGTTGAAGGAAAGCCCGCGGGATTACAATTAATAGGAAATTACTTCGACGAAAGCAGGTTACTAAACGTCGCTCACAAATTCCAGCAAGCCACCGATTGGCATCAACAAACCCCCGCCAGTCAATCAACAAAAGTGGAGCGCTAAATAATGGAATGGGAAACAGTCATAGGCCTTGAAGTTCACGTTCAACTGGCTACAAAATCTAAAATATTTTCTGCCAGCAGTACCGCTTTTGGTGCTGAACCCAACACCCAGGCCAGTGCCGTTGATCTGGCGATGCCAGGCACCCTGCCCGTGCTCAATGAGCAAGCACTACGCTACGCGATTATGTTTGGGCTGGCTATCGATGCCGAGATAAACCAACGGTCCATTTTTGACCGGAAAAACTATTTCTATCCGGACTCACCCAAGGGCTATCAGACAACGCAAATGGATGAACCTATTGTTGGCCCCGGTCTCGTTGAAGCACAAATGTCAAACGGCACCAGCAAAACAATCCGAATTCATCATGCCCATTTGGAAGAAGATGCAGGAAAATCCTTGCATGAAGACTTTCAAGGGTCGACGGGTATCGATCTGAACCGCGCAGGAACACCGCTTATCGAAATAGTGTCTGAACCGGATATGCGAAATTCAGAGGAGGCCGTTGAGTTTGCGAAAAAGCTTCAGGCAATTGTGACCTCACTGGGCATTTCAGACGGCCAAATGGCTCAGGGATCTATGCGATTTGATGTCAACGTATCTGTGCGCCCCAAAGGACAAAAAGAGTATGGCATTCGCACCGAAACAAAAAACCTGAATTCTTTCAAATTCATGGAAGAAGCCATCGCTCTCGAGGTCGAACGGCAAATTGAAGTTATAGAGGATGGAGGCGTCATCGCTCAAGAGACCAGACTCTACAATGGCGATACCAAAGTTGCGCGGTCAATGCGCAGTAAAGAAGAAGCCAATGACTATCGCTATTTTCCCTGTCCCGACCTATTGCCAGTAGTCATCGACAAGGCTTATATCGAAGCCATTCGCTCAACATTGCCAGAATTACCTGATGTCCGGCAATCCCGGTTTGTCGATAAATACAAGCTGTCCGATTATGACGCCGGCATTCTCAGTGGTGATACCGCTACCGCCGAATATTTTGAAACCACTGTCAACACATGCGCAGACGCCAAGCTAGCCGCCAACTGGATCATGGGAGAATTATCCGCCAAGCTAAATAACGAAGAGCTCTCTATCCATCAATGCCCGCTTAGCGCAGAAGATCTCGGCGGACTCATCGCCAGAATTATCGATAACACCATTTCCGGAAAAATTGCCAAACAGGTATTTGAATCCATGTGGAATGGCGACGGCAACGCCGATGCGGTGATTGATGCCAAAGGACTAAAACAAGTATCCGACAGCGGCGAATTGGAGTCCATGGTTGAGAAGGTCATATCTGACAACCCTGATCAAGTCGCCAACTATCGCAACGCCGATGACGTCAAGCGCAAAAAAATGACCGGCTTTTTTGTTGGCCAGATAATGAAGGTGTCCAAAGGTCAGGCCAACCCAGGAATGGTCAACAAAATTCTGATGCAGAAACTGAACAGCTGAAACCCCTATATCAAGCGAACAAACAGCATACAACCGATTAAGGTAGTTACAATGGCATTAAAGAAAGATAAAGCAAAAGTTCTCGACGAAGTATGGACAGAACAACGCGTTAAAGACTTTTTAGACGTTAAACCCGCCGAAGATCTTGAGGCAGACTTCCATGTGTTATTGAAAGCGTACCAATCCATGCGGCTGGAAAACTTTGAAGAGTTTGTCGGATTTTTTGCCGCAGAAAACCGTAACATTAATGCAACCAACCCCAATGGAGAAACGGTTCTTTTCATAATGAAACAACATAGAAAGTCGAGCGACTATGCTGCGGTCATGATCGAAAATGGCGCCACTTAGACGTCTCATTCGATATTAACGGCCAATCAAATGCATCGCCTGAAATCTGCAAGACAGGGGGTTTCGGTGTAAGGAATGAGGCACTAAGCTACCTCAATAGATGTCAGTCACTGCACGACTCACTAGCGCACTCATATGAACTTGGATTTTAAAACAGTTTTATCAATAAGAATTCGCAATGAATAAAGACAATACAAAACTCATAGATGCACGCGGTAGAATGAGCATTGGTATCCATCCCGCACCGG
>CAYNZI010000552.1:0-2528 GCA_964401565.1 uncultured Spongiibacteraceae bacterium | reverse complement strand
TTTTTTTGTATCCAAAAATCAAGTTCGCCCAGTCAAGGTTAGCCTTGTCCATGCCGCACCTCCTCGTGTCGATCCAAGCACATCTATCATGCCGGAAAATTTACCAATAACACGGCCATCAACATTTTTGTCAAAAGTTATCTCATTCGCAATAAGGCCGCTGCAGAAAGCTTTCTGACCTGATCAATCTCATGCCCATTGGCAGTCATTTCAAGATAAGCTTTTGCCTCTTTTCCGCCTATGCGGGCCATCGCCTCAATAGCTCTCACCTCACTGCGAAGATCACTGTGTTTTATAGAATTGATAAGTAAAGGCACCGCCCGCTCATCTCCTATTTCGCCTAGCGCATCAGCAGCAGCCTCAACAACCTGAGGACGAGGATCACTTAACAAAGCAGCAATCGGTGCCACAGCTACAGCCTGTTTAGAGTTGGCCAATAGACGCGCTGCAAAGATCTGTTCGTCTGGTTCGGCGGAGTCCAACGCCCTTCTCCACATTTGAATATCACCGTCGCAAAGTTTGAGCAGAGATTTGAGTGCATATCGCAAATCCACCAACCCCTTCTCCAAAAGTTTTGCCTCACTCTTAGAATCGCCAAGGGGTCCCATCGCCAACAATCCCGTACTTAGAGGAATCGGTAACCCTCCACGGATAAAGGCCTCGACAATAAAAGCACCCTCCCCCTTAACTTCGTCAAGCGATCCCTTGAGCACCAAACGTAAACTGGAAGTAGCAGATTTGACCTTAGGTAGTTTTGAAACAACAAGCCGATCTACCATTTTGCCAAATTCAACTTCAGTTTTAGTCTTGGTCGATAAGTCCAACGACGGTTTCCACTGAACCATCCCAAGCATCACCTCCGCGCCGATGCGGCTCACCTGCGGCGGCGTCTTATCGCCGCAGGAGGCACCCACCAAGACAATGCTGATAAGAAGGACGCTTCTACAAAGAAAGCAGGGCATCGTACTGCTAGAAACCCGCCTGAAGCATAAAGGTTAGTTCGTTCAGATTCGCAGTCCATTCTCCCCAGGGCGCAAGATATGATTTACCTTTGTCAGCGGCGAATAGGCTACGCCACTCCAGCTGTAGTTTAAAGTTATGACCAAAGAGGTAGTAATTAAGCCCCGCAGTGATTTCGTTCATGTGATCACCATCTCGCTCTGTGTCGGCATCGTAGACTGAATATCTAACAGCAGGCTCCAAGCCGGTGAATTCATTGAAATAGGCCAGTTGACCCATGTATCCAAATGACTTAATCGGCTGATCATCGAGCGTTTTTCTATTAAAATAAACTGCGCCATGGTCCGAATGCCTGAAAAACACTGACGACATAAACGAAAGTCCGTGCCATTTAAGGAGAAAATCTCCACTCAGGCTCTTATCACTGGAGTTGTATTTTCTCGTTACATCACCAGGATAAACATGCTGTGGCAGATCCCATGCAAAAGCAGCTCCCACACTCATGAGCGGGTCTCTTAAGGTGTCAAGATCAGACATACCTTTAGTCATTTTACCCAAAAAATCACTACTCATTCGAACAGACATCAACATGTCTCTGTTTTCGTTATCTGCATTAACACCATTGCCGTTAAAAGCTCCAAGAGCATAGTTAAACTTGCCATCACCCGCCGAACCGTGAACCATAACTCCCGTGTCATAACTGAAATAGGATCCTCGATTAGTTTCATAGTCCCAACCATACGCCAGGCTGTCTTGAGGAATACCGTACTCTCCCCAGCGTTTGTACTTATGCGTCATGAGCGATCGACCGGCAAACAACAACTTGCCGGTAGAAGTAAGCCCCTCGCGATCAAACGGAACCTTGAACTGTCCAGCCCGCAGCTTCAGTTGCGGCATGGGTGCAAACTCACCATAAACTGAAAGAGTCCGTAGAGAATGCGAACTTAACGAAACTTTATTGACACCCGCATCGTCGGCAGCGCGATAGACAGAAGAGTTTGATGGATAAGAAACTTGTCCCTTGGGTGTCCCGTAGTCAATGGTCAGTTTGGTGTTGACAACCTTAAACAAGGTTGCAGCAAACTGGAGCCTTGTGGCCGCCAAAGCAAAGGTATTGTTCACAACCTTGACGTCACCACCAGTAGCCTTCCCTGCCTGATCATAAGCCCAGACCTTTTGCATCCCAAGCCCCCAGTAGGGCTTTATGAGCCCATTTATTTTAAGCTCGTGCTTGCCATCTCGCGACCGGACAAAGAAACCCTTATCGTAACCCACCATCTCAAACTTTGTCAGTTCCTCAAGCTTCTTGGCCTGAGATTTATTCTCCTTTTGAAGGGCGGAAATTTCATCAGACGCAGCATTCAAACGGTCACCTTGCTCATTCGCCTGGATTTCAGATTTCTCCATTGTGGCCTTGATTTCGGACAGCTCACCAAAAAGTTCTTTAAGCTTGTTCTCCAGCTCGCCGCGTTTTTTCTTTACGTCTTCGGGGGTTCCTTCACCGACCAGCTTATTAAGATCTGAATCTATACGCTCGATCATGGTTTCCAAATCGGCCACTCGGGTTT
>CAYNZI010000551.1:0-2531 GCA_964401565.1 uncultured Spongiibacteraceae bacterium | reverse complement strand
GTATCATTTTGATACCCTGCATAATGTGCCAGCCTTTTTCCTGTATCAGTATTCGTTGTTTGATGGTGTTCCGGAGTGTCTCTGTAAATCGTCAGCCGCCGTTACTTTACCGTGGTCTTTCGCTATATCATTCGCGTCAACACAATTGCCAGCCATGCGGCAAGAATACAGACAACCAGACTGCTGATAACATAGAGCACCGCATTGGTCAGTTGTCCGTTTTCTAGCAAGTTGACGGCTTCGAGAGAGAATGTCGAAAATGTAGTAAAGGCACCAAGGAAACCGATTATTGCGATATTTCGCCAGTCGGGATGCAGCGATAGCTTTTCGGCAATTAACACATACATAATCCCGATAAAAAATGAGCCAATAACATTCACACTTAACGTGGCGATGGGAAACGTTGTCAACGACTCCCTGGTTTCATTAGATTTGTTAATCAAGTTAACTAAGCCATGGCGGCATAAGGCGCCAGCAGCACCACCAACAGCGATGAGTATGAGATGTTTCATAATTCAGGTCTAAATAGTCGAGAGCTAATAGCGGCGTATTTTACTATTTTTATCGAGGTCGCGCAGGTAATTCAGCTTCTCCGATATCTTTTTTTCAAGTCCACGGTCTACTGGGAAGTAGTATTGTCGATCTTTCAAAGCTTCTGGAAAATAGTTTTCACCTTCTGCATAAGCGTTGGGCTCTGTGTGTGCGTAGCGATATTCCTCGCCGTAGCCAATATCCTTCATCATGTTGGTGGGGGCATTACGCAGGTGAACTGGCACTTCGTGGCTCGGTTGCTGCTTGATTTCAGCCATAACAGCGTTAAACGCATTATAAACAGCATTACTTTTCGGTGCGCTGGACAAGTAAACAACCGCCTGTGCTATCGCTAACTCCCCCTCGGGACTACCCAGGCGCTCCTGCACATTCCACGCATTCAGCGCAATTTCCAGTGCCCGAGGATCTGCATTTCCAATATCTTCACTGGCCATGCGGACAACGCGCCGGGCAATGTATAAAGCGTCGCAGCCTGCTTCAAGCATGCGGCAAAACCAATACAACGCGGCATCCGGGGAGCTGCCCCGAACAGCTTTATGGAGCGCCGATATTTGTTCGTAAAATATGTCCCCGCCTTTATCGAATCGACGCACGAACCCATCTAACACTTCAGATACGATTGCCTCGTCGATAATTTTGACGCCGTCAGTCTCGGCAGAAAGCTCTAACGATAACTCCATCAAATTAAGTGCCCTGCGAGCATCGCCGTCAGCAGCAATAGCTAGCTGATGCAGTTCACTGTCGGCTATTTTCACAGTGATAGCCGAATCATTGTGGGTGGCTCGATCAATAATTTTCTTGATGTCATCTATTTCAAGAGAGCGTAATTTATAAACCCGGGTACGGGAAAGCAGCGCATTATTGAGTTCGAAAGAGGGGTTTTCAGTCGTCGCGCCGATAAAAATGACCGTGCCGTCTTCCACAAACGGCAGAAATGCGTCCTGTTGAGCTTTATTAAACCGATGGACTTCATCAATAAACAAGATGGTTTGGCGGCCGTTAGCCTGATGCTGGCGAGCTTCTTCCACGGATGCTCTAATGTCTTTAACGCCAGCTAAAACTGCGGACAGGGTAATGAAGTGGGCATCGCAGAGGTCGGCGATTAGCCTTGCTAGTGAAGTCTTTCCAACGCCCGGCGGCCCCCACAAAACCATTGAATGAAGTTGACCAGAAAGCAATGCCTCACGAAGCGGTCTGCCCTCGCCCAAAATATGATGTTGTCCAATATAATCAATAAGTACCCGAGGGCGCATTTTCGCGGCCAGGGGTTGATAAACCCTTTTTTCCGAAAAGAGATTATGATTCATCATTGACGATCACGTCGATATCACCAGGAGGGACAAATTCAAACTGCTGATCGGTGACATCCGGATTTAGCGCGACATTGCCAAATTGAATATCTGTTAGCTGGTCGAAATTGTCCAGTAATGACATGGACACCAACCCGTGCGTATCAAAGACGATAGTTAGTTTTTGGAACAATCCATCGTCAACCAAGGGTGTTAATGTGAATTGCTCAGTGGCCGTGTTAATTAACTTTACTTCGACGTCAAATTGCCTGCTGATCTGTTCAATATCACCACTGAGGAGCAGGGCAGGCGCTTTATCCAAATCAGCCGTAAATGCTTGTTTGGTGATTTGCTCCAGATCAATATCATGCTGCCACAATACCACGCCATCAGTAACGACAAGGTGTTCGTAGGGTTGTTGGGTCAACCAATAGAATTTTCTTGGTCTTTTAACGGCTAGCAGCCCTTGGGCGTCCTGCATTAACTCGTTTCGGTCATCGGTTATTGTCTGAGAAAAAGTAGCTGTCAGGCTTTCCATGGGTTTTAATCGATCGGCGAGTGACTCGACAGCTGATTGATCGGCATAGACAGAAAATGGCACACTGCTGAAAAAAACAGCGGCCATAATCCAGCGGGGGGAAAGTCGTTTAATCGAATAGTTCAACACTATACCTCTAATGTTCAGGTGGC
>CAYNZI010000550.1:0-2533 GCA_964401565.1 uncultured Spongiibacteraceae bacterium | reverse complement strand
CTGCTGATTGCGTCGTGCCGATCGCTCCTCTCGCAATCGCTCAAGCGACCGAACTCGCCCTTCATTGCGCGTGCGGCGCGCTTTGATTCCCTGTCTAATCCAGACTTCTTCCTGCGCCAATTTCTTATCGAACAATTTGTTTTGCTGGTCTTCAACTTCAAGCAGGTGCGCCCGCTCAACTAAAAAATTGTCGTAGCCACACTGATAGGTTCGCAACGTACCTCGATCCAGCTCCACGATTTTTGTGGCTAGTCGACGTACCAACGCTCTATCGTGAGTAATGAACAAGACCGCCCCATTGAACTCCATTAGCTGCTTTTCAAGCCACTCAATCGTTTCTATATCCAGATGGTTAGTCGGCTCATCGAGCAACAATAAATCCGGCGACGTAACCAGGGCCTTGGCAAGAGCGACTCGCTTTCTCCATCCGCCGGAAAGGGAAGACATGCGCTGCTCGCTCGGCAATTCCAACCGGCTAATTACTTCATCAATCCGCTGCTGGTAACTCCACCCATCTTGCGCTTCCAGGTCGTGTTGCAGCTGTTCCAGCTTGCGTAATCCGGCGCCATCAAGCTGCTGAGATGCTAATTGGTCATACTCATTCAGCAAATTAGCAACCGATTCTAGCCCTGAAGAAACGACCTCCATCACGGACCGGTCATCAGCTTTCGGCAGTTCCTGATCAAGACGAGAGATTTTCAGCGACGGTTTTGTCCAAACACTGCCACCATCTGGCTTAATCACACCCTGTACTAACTTCATCAATGTTGATTTGCCCGCGCCATTACGCCCTACCAGGCAGACACGGTCGCCGCGAAACAGCTGTAAGCTCGCCTTCTCCAACAATACGTGATGCCCGTAGGCGAGATCGAGGTCTGTCACTCGTAACAGTGGCATTTAGTGTTTCCTTTAGTGGTAAAAATATGATTGACTGGAATCGATGTAAACTGGGTAACTGTTCTCAATTCACCAAGGTTTACTGAAGAATATGCAGCCTTGAGCTATAATTGACATTCGACCGGCCCGCTAAATAATATTGCATTAACAATAGGCTCTACGTTATTAATCAGGCTACACTTAACCGTGTTGAGGCAAGCCGCTCATTCCGGGCGGCGATTCTATCACTGAACATGACCATGGCAAAATATAGACATCATTTAGCTCGCTTTATTGCAACCCGGCTTTTAAAGACCGGCATATTGATCAGCTGGCTGTTGACCACCGCCGGAACGACCGCCTATGCCCTCGGCGATGCTGCTGCCAGCCAACAGCTCTATCAACAAACTCTGACAGCGATTAAAAAGGGCCACAAAACCCGAACACAGCAAGGCCTGAAAGACTTGGCCGACTTCCCTCTCTACCCCTATCTAGTAACAGCCCAACTGCAACGCGAACTTAAAACACTGCCCTATAAAAAAGTTGATCAATTGCTAAGCGATCATGGAACGACGGTAGCCGGCAAACAACTGCACAAAAAATGGCTTGCCACTCTAGCCAGAAAAAAACAGTGGACTCAGTATATTAATTACTATCAAACATCACTCGCCAGCACTGCAATGCGCTGCTGGTACATGGAAGCACTGCATCAAACAGGCCAGCCAGATATAGCGCTTGGAATGACCGCCGAAATTTGGCTGAAAGGAAAATCCCAACCGGATGCCTGTGATCCAGTATTTAAGCGCTGGCAGCAAGCGGGGTGGAAGACAGACCAACTGGTATGGGAGCGAATTCGACTCGCACTCAATAACAAAAATACCCTGCTGGCAAGATATTTATCCAAACGCGCATCCGCTGAATTGAAACCGTATACCAGACGCCTGATTAGCGTCCATCGTGAGCCTCAACGTCTTGCAAAGATCAGCGACTTTGACGACGGCAGCAAACTGACGACGGATATCGTTAGCCACGGTCTTCGTCGACTGGCGCCAAAAGATACTGAACTCGCCAATACTCTGTGGATAAAGTATCGCGGATTTATCGAATTTCCAACGCAACAATACCACGCCATAAGAGATAAACTCGCCCGACAAATCATAGCGTCTGGTCGTGATGACGCACTGCAGTGGCTGATTGCCAACGACCCTAATGCAGAAGATGATTACCTCATGGAATGGCGCATACGACTCGCCTTACGACAGCAGAAATGGAGTCAGGCCGACCATTGGATATCCCTGCTGCCCGAGTCACATCGAGAAAACCCTCGCTGGCGTTACTGGCAAGCCCGGACATGGTCACTACAATCGATCAACCCTGAAAAAACAGAGCAAATGCTTCAACGGTTGGCATCGGAACGTCACTACTATGGGTTTCTTGCCGCAGACCTGATGCAACAGGACTACGACTTCAATCACAGCGATCTGATTAGCGGGCAATCCAATATCGATGTAGCCTTATCGCCGGAAATAACCAGAGCTCAGCAATTTTACCAAATGGGCTACTATGTTTCCGCCAGAAGAGAATGGGCCGCAGCCACCAACCGTTTTGACCAATCTCAGCTGATAGATGCTACACACCTCGCGCATCAGTGGGGCTG
>CAYNZI010000549.1:0-2570 GCA_964401565.1 uncultured Spongiibacteraceae bacterium | reverse complement strand
ATCAGCGAAGTATCTGCTCGTAATTTATCGTACTCAGCTGGAAATTCGTTAAGCGCCAATACGCCTCCAGTCAATGAATTACGGGTCGTGTCATTGCCGCCAACAATCAATAAAATAATGTTACCCAAATATTCCATGGGCTCCATGTTTTTTGTTGCTTCGCCATGACACAGCATTGAAATAAGATCACCACGAGGCGGCTCATTAACACGTTGATTCCACAACTCGGTAAAATAGGTTAAACATTCAATCAATTCAGCTTGACGGTCTTCTTCGGTATTAATACCTAAAGTTCCCAAGGCGGCCGTCGCCACATCTGACCAGCGAGTCAGTTTTGCGCGATCTTCAAAGGGAAAGTCAAAGAGCGTAGCCAGCATCTGCGTAGTCAGCTCAATCGACACCTTATCAACCCAGTTGAATGTTTCACCAATCGGCAGGGAGTCAAGAATGGTCTGAACGCGAGTTCTTATTAACGTCTCCATTTCCTTCAAATTCATCGGGCCAACAACAGGGCTCGCAACTCGGCGCTGCTCGTCATGTTTTGGCTGATCCATTGCGATGAACATTGGGAGTTGAAAGTCTTCTTCCCCGTCAGCCAGCGTGATGCCGCCCTCTGAAGAAAAAACACCGTGATTGGTATCGACCTTCATGATGTCTTCAAATCGGGTTACTGACCAATAGGGACCAAATTCACTTTCTGCACAATAATGCACAGGGTCTTCTTTACGCAAACGCTCAAAGAACGCTTCAAAGGTATTCTTCACAAAACGTTCATTGAGACTAACGTCTATTTCGTCCAACTCATAAGCATACGGATCGTGAATATCTCTTTCTCCGCTGCTGGTATTATCTGTTGCGGTACTCATCTTTTTCTCCTACGTTATTTTACAAAAATCCAATTTGGATCATTAGTTGATTTCAATACCCATTTTTACGTCAATCGCATTCAAATGTCCACACTTCGAGCGGATCTTGGCAGAGACTATGAATGGCCAGCAGGTACATAGTACCCCTGCTGATAGCCCTCCGGCGTGATGTTATTACCCCGCTCTTGCTGAGCGCGCTTGATTTCATTGCGAGCAACAGCTCGTAGATGAACCTCATCGGGACCATCCAAGATTTGCAAGGCGCGCCCCCAGCTCCATAGATACGCTAACGGGGTATCCGGAGACAAACCCATAGCTCCGAATACCTGTATAGCACGATCCAATACTCTCGTTTGCAACGGTGGTACCAATGCTGTAATCATGGAGATTTCATTGCGAGCCGCGTGATTACCCTGTTGGTCGATCATCCACGCACATTTAAGTACCAATAATCTCGCCTGCTCTATCTCAATACGCGCATGAGCTATCCACTCGCCGACATTACCGTTCTCGTGTAAATACTTGCCAAAGGTTCGGCGCTCCATGGCGCGCTGACACATTAGGTCGAGTGCCACCTCACACTGGCCCAGTGAACGCATGCAATGATGAATACGACCAGGCCCCAATCTCGCTTGCGCCAAAGCGAAACCCGCGCCCTCCTCCCCTAGCAAGTTTTCTACCGGTACCCTGACTTGGCGATAGACCACCTCACAGGTTCCCTCCGGCGCCAAGTGATTCATATAACTGATGTTTCTTTCAATTTCTATCCCGGGCGTGTCCATCGGCACCAGAATTTGGCTGTGTTGCTGATGGGAATCACCATCGGGATTTGAAACCCCCAACACGATGGCAAGCTTGGCCCTCGGGTCCAGAGCACCGGTAATAAACCATTTACGCCCATTGAGGACATACTCATCGCCTTCCCTGCGTATAGAAAACTGAATATTGGTGGCATCGGAGGAGGCGACATCGGGCTCAGTCATCATAAAACAGGAGCGAATGTGCCCCTCAAACAATGGTTTTAGCCACTGTTCTTTCTGTTTATCTGTGCCAAATAAATGCAACAGCTCCATGTTACCGGTATCGGGGGCGCTACAATTAAAGACTTCAGATGCCCAATAAACGCGACCCATAATTTCTGCCAATGGCGCGTAATCAAGATTGGATAAGCCCTGACCTGGCGCATCAGAGGGAAGGGACGGCAGGAAAAAGTTCCACAAGCCCTCATCCTTGGCGAGGGACTTAAGATCTTCTACAACTTGAGGAGGATAAATACCCTTAGAAATATCGTCATGAAAACTGCGCTCGTGCGGCATCACATACGCTTGCATGAAATGCCGCACGGCGTTTTGCAGTTCGATGGTTTTATCAGAAAAGGTAAAATCCATTAATCGGTGCCTTTAGCAAGGATGTACCGACGACAGACTAGCTTAATCTACCTCTTACGGACTTGATCTGAAACAAATTAATCCTCAACCACGCTAATGATAAACAACAAATCACCCTTGGATACTTGCTGACCATTGCTGTTGTTGACCCGTTCAATACGGTATAGTTTATCCGTCGGATAGAGAATTTTATCGCCGCTGTTGAAACTGCTCAGACTTAGTTGGGCAAACATTTTCATCGCTTCCATTAGCGCCAGAACCTGGTCTGCTTTAACGATATCCCCAGACTGCACAAAATCCGGGTCAGAAGGCGCGG
>CAYNZI010000548.1:0-2573 GCA_964401565.1 uncultured Spongiibacteraceae bacterium | reverse complement strand
TCGCGTCAACAAAGATCACTCGTTTGGGAACTTCAAAACCACCGAGATGTTGCTTGCAGTAGTTGATTACTTCCTCTTCAGTTATCATTGTTCCGGGAACAAGTTGCACGACAGCACAAATGGCTTCGCTCCAATGTGGATGTGGTACGCCAACAACAGCGGACAGCGCAATACCTTCTATCGCGGTGAGAACTCCCTCCACTTTACAGCTTGAAACGTTCTCGCCACCTGTTTTGATGATGTCTTTTTTACGATCAACAAACATGAGCTGACCTTCCGCATCAATAAAACCAAGGTCTCCACTGTGGTGCCAGCCGTGTAATCGGACTTCGGCTGTGGCTTCTGGGTTTTTTAGATATCCATTCATTGACAATGGACCGCGCCAGCAGATTTCCCCCACTTCACCGACTGTGCATTCGTTGCCATCATCATCCAGTACGGCTTGTTCAGCGATAGAGGTAGCGACACCCCAATAATTACCCTCTCCAAACTCTGTCGGCGAGTGGTCGTAGAATATGCACGGTATGGGCGTGAATTCCGTTTGGCCGCTACCCAGGTGGAAGTTACAGCCGAATGCCTCACGAAGTCTGGCTAGCAGTGCGCCGCTCATCGGAGCCATACCATAGAGGGCAGTAGTAATTGAGCTGTAGTCCCGCTGTGCCATGCCGGGGACGGCCAGGCATGCATTCCACATCATCGGAAGCATTACCGTCATACCGATAGATTCTTGCTCTAGTGTTTCTACCACCGCGCTTGCATCAAAGCCTGCATGGATGACGTATTTCCCTGATACCTGCATGCAGCTGTGCAGCCCGCAAATTGCCGTCACGTGAAAAAGCGGTAGCACCGACAAAGAGGCGCATCCCTTTCGCATGTCGAGATTTATTGGGCTATTCATACTGGAGATAACCAGCGCCAGGTGTGAGGTTTCTACCCCTTTGGGACGAGAGGTAGTACCACTGGTGTAGAGAATCTGGGCGACATCGCGATCATTAATAATCACATCCATGATCTCGTCGGAGGTCTGACTATCGGCAAGAGCATCCAGTGTTGTGTTAGCTGTCCCATTGGTATTGCCGATGGATACTTTCAGTGAGATGGTTTCCAGCCCCGTTGCGCACTGGCAGCACAGCTCTTCCAAAACGCTTTGATAGACAACCGCTTTGACTTCTGCGTGTTCGAAGTTGTAGCGGACGTCGTCAGCTTGCTGTAAAAAATTAACCGGAACCGCAACAATTCCCGTTTTGTAACAGGCAAATAATACCGCGACGAATTCGATACTATTGCCGCTTACCAGAGCGACGCGGTCACCCTGCTGTAAACCATGGGCGCGCAAACCGCGACCAATCTGGTTGACACGGTTGTTCAGGTCTCGGTAGTTAATAGCCCGACGCTGGCCGTCGACAAATTCAACGAGTGCCTCTGAGTTGGCTGCATCCCGCGATCGACGTCGGAGTACATCGCCCATCGCTACACGACTGATTATGTTTAGATTGAGATCGTCTTGTTGTTGCATGCCTAATTCTCTTATTGTGTGTGACTACAATTATTTTATGAATTTTCAGCTTGCCAGTACTCTATCATTTTTCACTCCAGGAACAACCACCAGAGGGCGAAAAATCACTCATACGAAAGAGTGTCAGTGACATTATTCTCCGCAAAGGCTTCCAGTCGCTCGACGCAGGAACCGCACTTCCCGCAAGCTTTCTCGCGGCCGTTATAACAGGTCCAGGTTTTTTCATAGTCCAGGCCCATGGCTAAGCCATCCTTGAGAATCGATATTTTATCGCTGTTCAGATAAGGGGCGACAACGGCTATAGGGTCAAAATTGGCGAGCAGCGATGCCTTCGCCATAGCGTCGACAAACTCTGGCCGACAGTCCGGGTAAATGGTGTGGTCGCCGGCGTGGGCACCATACCAAACTTCTGAAGCGCCTTCGTTAACGGCATATCCGATAGCGAGGGAGATCAATATCATGTTGCGGTTTGGGACAACCGTTGACTTCATGTTTTCCGCTTCATAGTGACCTTCCGGAATAGTCACGTCACTTTTGGCCATTAGCGAGGAGTTAGACATTAAGGTTTGCATGGCACTGATATCAACCAACTTATGGGTGATGCCTAATTCAGTACAGGCGCGGGAGGCGTAATCCAGTTCTTTGCTGTGTCGCTGGCCGTAATCGAACGAAATGGCCAATACATCGTGACCTGCCTGTACTGCTTTGTTGAGTATGGTAAAAGAATCCATACCGCCGGAATAGATAACAACGACTTTCATAAAGAGACCAGTGAGCGTTTTGTAGAAATGACTGAGGATATTGAAATACTAAAGAGCGCCATTTTACAGGTTTTCTGGGTTGAACTTCCATCTGTTAGGCAGGGTTTTCAAAAAATCGAATCGCTGTTGTTAAATCAGATCCAGCGGTAATAGGTGTCTATTCAGGAGACCAAAATCACGGGGCAGCGTAATTGTTTGAGCATATCGCTTAAACTTTCCAGTGGTTCATTTCGGGAAATAATGGCGTAGTCGAACACTGTTGATGAATCGGCTACTATTTGCTGCAATTGTGAGCG
>CAYNZI010000547.1:0-2580 GCA_964401565.1 uncultured Spongiibacteraceae bacterium | reverse complement strand
CATAAAGGTTAAATCCTGTTCTTACTGCATCAGTGTGCCGAATAGGGTCACCGCCATTCTTCACTGGAATATATCGACCAGACAGTCCATCAATAAGGTTATCCATTTCTTTGATGGAGGTATAATTAGTAAACATATCACGGCCCTTAACAACGAAACCTTGCATTGTTTCATCCAAAGGCTTATCTAACTTTCGTAATGCCGCATCATCCAAACGCTGTCCCTTTTGATCAAACGCGCCCAGCACGAATTTTTCAACGGTTTTGTAGCCAGCGATATCACTTAACGCCTCACCACCGGGGTTTATCGTATGGTCTAGTGCGTCATCAGCATTATCAATATAAGTATGTTCTGATCTGCTTCCTTCGCCTTGGCCTTTACCCTGAAAATAATCACGTTCAAACACTGACACCGCTTCAGAAAAGTCGATTCCTAGCATTTGTACCAGCGTAGAAATCACCAGTCGCTGTTCTGGAAGCTCACCGAAAGTATGTAAACCTAACGGCTGATTGGCGACTGCCAGTTCCATCATGTAATCGTGTAGCGCATCCATGAATCCGCTGAAATCGTTTCTAATCTTCTCTTGTTCCCAACCGAAGTCATCACAAACGTGGGTGGCGATGCAATCATCGACTATTTGTTGGCTGGTTTTTTCTTTAACACCGCCCTCATCGAGAGATTTGTATTGGTGCATTAGCTCATGCAATTGAGACAGCTCTCCCTGTATGCCCGCCGCGGCAAATGGCGGTGTCATATGAGCAAATACGGTGGCGCGCCCCCGACGTTTAGTCTGCATGGCTTCGCCAACATCATCGACGATAAAAGGATAAAGAATCGGCGTATCCCACACGGCGAGATTGCCCTCATCAAAAATCGACAAGCCGCGTTCTTTACCTCCTAAATACTCCTGCGACCCGTGAGTTCCTAGGTGAATAATCGCATCACTTTTCCAGTACTCTCGCGCGTAATAGTATGCCGCAAGATAGTAATGGTTCATTGGGATATCACCTTTGTGAAAAATCCGCTGATCTTCATCTTTATCATCAGACCGGGGGGGCTGACGCACGGTTAGCATATTACCATTGCGAATACGGGGTATGACAAATTGGTGCTGCCCGTCACGTTCAACCACCATAAAATTTGTATTAGGATGTCCCCAATAATCGTTTATCGGGGCAGTGACCGATTCAGGCAATGAATTCAGCCAGCCTAGGTACTCCGTAACGGGCATCAATTCAGCTAAGTCGGCTTGTAACAGCTGGTCCAGTTCGTAGCTTCGATAAAAAGGACTCAATATGCGATCGATGCTATCGGTGTAATATTCGCTTTCAACGAGTTTAATTGCGTAACCATCCTGATTAAGACGATTGCCGATACTCCGTAAACTTTCAGGGATATTGAGGAAAGAGGCGCCTACATCTTTATCACCCCACGTCATTACGGTAATTTTCTTGTCGACATTAGGCGTGTATTTGAGAGAGGCCACGTTGATGGCTTTGTTCACCATATGTTGTAGCTGGTAATCGATAATTTGCGTCTTTCCCGTTATTTCATCCACAGCAGAGACGATCATAGGGTCAACAACACCGGCCGACTCCGGCAAGGTTAAGGTAAACGACGTCATTCCTGGAGATATACCCTGCACATCTTGCTCCCAGGCTTTCTGATCACCATCAAAGTAGGTCAACGCCTGCATGATCGGCACACCTAATCGACGAAACTCCTGCTCCCGCTCACTAGCCCAATGTATCGAGCGGAAGTTGATAATTAGGTCGACTTGCGTTTCTCCATCACGCTGAATCAATGTGCTGTAATCGGAAACCAGGGGGCTTACTTCGAAGAAAAAGGGCACCACTTTTGCGCCACCAGACTCAAGCGCCGCGATAGTCGCATCAACCACTTGAGTCTCTACAGATTCAATCGAAGCTCGCTGTATTAGCACCCCAATAACAGGCTGTGTTTGAATGTTACCCTCCGGTCGCTGCCGCCACCAACGGTTGTACTCGTTTAAATTGTCAAATACCAATCCCTTATATTCGGGGTGGTATAAGCCAATATCCGGGAAGATAATGGGGGCGGGGATATCACGCAGATTATTTTCAAAAATATTGTCATGCAAGTAACTGACTAAACGACTTAAGTTTTCCTTACCCCCGTTATCATAGTAATCGTGTAATCGCTCAGCTTGTTGGTTGCTTATGCCTTGACGAAGATTTTTTTCCTGCCACCATTTAATGGCAACAAATCGATTATTGCCCCGCGCGACTAATGGCGCATACTGGGGGTATATTTCTTTACTCTCTTGAACTGAAACCGCTTCAAATACCACCAGATCGTATCGGTCAAATATTGCCGCCGCTTGCGCCAAATCGCCCAAATCACTCTGTAATTTACGGTCGATACCAAGGTTATGTTCTTTGGCATAGTCTTTCATCAAGCTTAATTTGGCCTTGCTACTGTGACGACCCGTCACAAACAACACATTTTCACCCGCAGCGACTGCCACTTCACTCATTAATAGAAAGACACTCAACATTAGGCCTAAAAAATTTCGATTCATTTCCACTCTCTTAGTCATAC
>CAYNZI010000546.1:0-2587 GCA_964401565.1 uncultured Spongiibacteraceae bacterium | reverse complement strand
ACAGTTTGGCTCGGCATTAACTTGCTAACGGCCTTTATGGCTTCTGCCGTGATCAACGTATTTGAAGCCACTCTGGAAAAAGTTGTCGCCCTGGCGATACTCATGCCAATCGTTGCAAGTATGGGAGGCGTTGCCGGCACCCAGACCCTTACCGTTGTTATACGCGGCATTGCTCTGGGGCAAGTTAGCCGTAATAACAGCACATGGCTTATTAATAAGGAATTGCTGGTAGGGGTCATAAACGGCCTCTGTTGGTCGCTGGTTGTTGCGGTAGCCGCCGCACTTTGGTTTGACGATGTATCAATAGGTGTCATAATTGCTGGCGCAACAGTGATTAATCTAATCACTGCTGCATTAGCCGGGGCTACTATTCCCATCTTATTGCACAAAATGAACATAGACCCGGCACTCGCTGGTGGGGTTGCCTTAACGACAGTTACCGATGTCGTTGGTTTTATGTCTTTTCTCGGCTTGGCTACCTGGTTCTATATTTAAACCACGATTCAATAACTTTTTCACTCTATGGGCACGCTATGAAAAAAAGGGACAACTTCGACCAAGAGGAAGAAGAAATAATCTACGTCAGCCGCTCTGAGATGAAGCGCGACATGCTGGAACTACAGCGACTAGGTGAAGCTATTGTTAAACTGAGCCCGGGACAATTCGCAACTATTCCTTTGGACGACGAAGTTTTGGCTGAAGCCATCCACACAGCGCGACGGATTAAACACCGCGAAGGTCTACGCCGACAAATGCAGTTTATCGGTAAGTTAATGCGTAAAATTGATACTAGCAATATCGCCACTGCCTTTAAAAGGCTACAAGACGGACGCAAAGAAGAAGCTCGAAAGTTTCACCAACTGGAATTGTGGCGAGACCACCTGATCGAAATGGGTCCCAATGCTAGCGAAGAAGTCGTAGCGAAATATCCCGACGCTGACCGACAACATATCCGCCAGCTCATCATGCAAGCCGCGAAGGAAAAAAGCACCAACAAAGCACCCTCCTCATCCAGGAAGCTATTCCGTTATTTGAAAGAAATCAACTTGAAGGCCTAGCCGAGATTTCGCAGCCAACAATAATAGCAATTACTTCTTTTTCTTGTCTTTACGGTCATCAAAAACGCGTCTAAATGTTAAGTCCGGATTATTCCAATCACCCTTGACGCGATAAACCGCACTGGAGAATCGATCAACCTGGTCTTCAAACAATAAGCTGGCGACGTAGATTCCTGCGGCGGTAGGTATGCCTCCTGCCAGTGCAGCTATCCAAGGTAAGTTGCTGGCGAGCGGCAACGTGGTGATCAGCTCCATGTCCAACTCCTTCGCTATTAAATCAGCATCACCACGAAGATAAAAACTGCTAGAGGGTGTTTTAACGGCCAAATCATCGACAAGCTTTAACTGGCCCCCACCGAGTATCGCCTCTCCTTCAATCTGATCGAAACTAATCCCACTTTTATACAGATCGGAAAAATCTAACTGTAATCGCCTGATGATATTGGTGAAGTTAACGATACCCACAACTTTCATTGTGCCCGAAGCAGAGCTCGACGTTTTTAGAAAACGCCCCTCTTTAACTTTTAAATACAACGGACCTTCAGAAGAACTTAGCTGCCATTGATCCGGGGACCCTGGCCACGTCAAATCAAACGATGACGTCATTGATTCACTCTCAATAATCCGCTCATAATTCCAACTTTCTAGAACATCGCCAATGTTTCCCATTTTCAATTGTCCATGAAACCTGGTTTTCTCTCCATCAGGCGTGCGAAACCACTCCATCATTGCCGGCTCTTTCTCCTCCAGTGTAACCCCTCGTATCTCACCAACAATATTCTCGAAGCGCACACCTAATTCATACCCGCGAATATCGAAAGCAACACGGCCATAAAACTGATCACCAATAGACAAATTACTGATATCCAAATCGATATTCAGGCGACTTATCTCAGATAGATCTAACGACGAGTGACCTATTGTCTCGCTTTCATCAATACTCTCCAGTGACAGCGATTCCAATTTCGCAACCATTGGCAAACTTGTGTCATCAGGGAGCGTAACACTGCCGATCAATTTTTCATTACTAACCGATAACCACCATGCCTTATTCTGCCGCTGTAGATTTGCGACGGTATTTTCATACTCTCGAGAAAAACCGTAAAATTTATCTATCTGCAGGTTTCTAACCTTAATCGCCAGAGGATTCTCCACTTCCGAACCCTTATCAATGTGATGCACTAGGGATTCGCCTACAACGACACTGGAACTAATGTCTACAGCTGATGCCTCTATCCGTTCGCCTGCGGCCTGATACCGAGCCAGTATTGGCTGCCATTCATCCAATCGAAACAATGAAGCCCGCCCCGTCACCAAAAAAGTATTTTGTTGATGTCGTTCATCATCGGCCCTATCAAGAATAACTAAGCCACTGTCCACATTACCATCCAAAAATTGCAGCTGTAATTGCACTTGCTCGTCCAATCCCATTCTTAACAATGGTGTTTTATCTGCAATAGGAAGACGCAACCAAAAATCACGCTGCAGCTCAGCCGTCTTTGCATAGGGCGCAGGCAAATCTATCGTGA
>CAYNZI010000545.1:0-2591 GCA_964401565.1 uncultured Spongiibacteraceae bacterium | reverse complement strand
CTTGAGAATCGAGTCCACTTTTGCCAAGGCCGAGAAAGTTAAGTTGTCAAAACCCCAGCCATACATGCACCAACCAATTTTTCATCATGCTCTGTAACAAATATCAAACCGTCCACCGCAAGCTTTGCCTCGATTACGATTGATGGCTCATTATGGGGAGGGTCGTCAGGGAAGACCGTGTTCCAAAGCTCGACTAAAGCGCTTCGATCAGATTCCTGGAATTTCCGTACAATCATAACCTACTCATGATGCATAACGAGGCTGTAGAAAAACGTAGTTTAAACTCATGATTCTTCCACCTCCTGTTTGCTCAATTTTTCGTCCAACTTTCATTGAGTATATTCTACTCACAACTATTTTACATAATCACCAATTATGCGCACTCACGGAACGTTTTGGTGGCTTCTGCACTTCTTCAGGCCGCCTGTTTAGCTATATCACCGTACCGCATTACCTTCTCGATATTGTGCACCATACAATATAATCGCCACTGCGCTTGCACCTTTGTCTTACCGCGCAAGGAGAACCGATTCAATCGCTTATTGGTGCCTATGTTGGCAAAGACAGGCTCAACAACACTCATTCGATGGCTATAGATGAGCTTGCCACGGGCACTGTCTACCCGGTGCTTCATCCAGTCCGTATGTGTGGGCTTTCGTTTACCGCTCAGAACGAAGGAGACTTGCCTGCCCGCGCCTTTCCTGTGATCCGCGGCACCAGGGTTTCGCATGCACTGCTCTTTCTGATCGCAGTGACGGCACTGGAGTAATTTTCCTTCAAAATAGGCTTTGGGCAAGCCAGTCTCAG
The DNA here is from genome assembly GCA_964401565.1 of uncultured Spongiibacteraceae bacterium. Taxonomy (GTDB): domain Bacteria; phylum Pseudomonadota; class Gammaproteobacteria; order Pseudomonadales; family Dasaniaceae; genus Oceanicoccus. The sequence goes on along the minus strand of CAYNZI010000545.1, from coordinate 1,784 downwards.
TTTCCCTCGCACCCCGAAAGCTTAGACGATTTTCCGCAGGACAATCGCAAGTCATGTTAACTGGATCGAAAATAAATTCACTGGCCGGTATGACTTCTCGTTGTCGATCCTGCTTGGCCTTCTGATGGCGCTTTCCGTGCTTTTCCTTTTGATTCTGAAATTTGGGATCGCGTGAACGGAACTGGTTGTCCGGTATGTAGGCGTCTACCTTGTTCTCATGCAGGAACTTCATATTCGCTTCATTGGCAAACCCGGTGTCGGCAGTAATGATCGGCTTGTATCGACCTTTATAAATATTTTTTCTAATACCCAGTCGATTGAAGCGATCTCGCACCGCTTCCAACACCGGTTTCAAAGTGTGGTGTTCCTGTCCCTCACCAAAGGCCTGCGCATCGATGATAATTTGGTGTTTCTTATCAACGGTGGCTACCCCGTTATAACCCTGGATAGTACCCTTCGACGTTGTCATCTTGGCGGACTGGTTGTCCGTGACGTTACTCTTTACTTCCTTCGGCCGTTTCCCTTGCCCCATCCTTGGGGTTTGTGTCTTTAGAAATTGGGCGATCCGATCATGTGCGGTGTTTAATGTGTCGACGGCCTGTTCAGCTCGGTTTATTCGCTCGGTGTCTTTGTCTTCATTTTTGTCGAGGCGCTTATGCTCATCCAGGTGATGACGAATTTGTCGTTTTAGTTTACGTTGTTTGGTTTCTAGCTCTTTGTGAGTGCCAGACCATTCCTTTGCAGCATCAGACGACATTTTACACCCATCAATTGCAAAGAGTTCTTTACCGAGCAGGCCCTGGTCATCGCAGATCAACAGGATCTGCTCGAACAAGGATTCGATTTCCTGAGACTTACCGCTAATGAAATTGGCAATGGTGGTCCAGTGCGGCACGCTATCGCATGACAAAGCCTTAAAGATAATATTGGTTTCGCAGCACCACTGGATTTCCCGGCTTGAGGTAATGCCTTTGGAATATGCGAACAGAATAATCTTCAACAAAATGGCGGGATCGTAAGCGGCTCTGCCGCCACCATCGTTGATGTACTTGGGATAAAAAACTGAGAGATCGAGTTTGCTATCAACCAGATGGTGTAAAGCGTGCTCGAAGGTGCCCGCCTGCAACTGATCCTGATAATTGATCACAACCATTGAGGTTTGGTTGTAGTCGTAGGGCTTGAAATTGGGCATCTGCACAGCTCCGAATGCGATATGCCATTTTAGCTCTATTTGAAGCGTATTTGGAGTTTTTCCACAGCCTCAACGCCGCTAGCAACAGCCGGAGCATTTTGGCGGATTTTTTGAGTTACTTTTCAAAAAAAGTGACAGCGTGCGAAGGTCTGCTTGCCGAGCTTTGTTAAGCATCGGGTATTAGCCTTTTACCAATGCTAGCTACATCATCAGTGATATAGCCCAAATTATCATAGAAGCCCAGCACGGGTATGTTAGTGCTGCGTACTACTATATTAAGCTTAGGGCACCCCGCATCTAGAAGCATTTCCTCAATATGGGACATGAACATTTGCCCATATCCTTTCCCTTGAACATCAGGGTGAACCGCAAGATAAAAAATGGAACCTCGATGGCCATCATAGCCAGCCATTGCTGAGGCAATAATATGTGATTCTTTCGTGCCTACCAAAAAGAAATCTGGCTGAAATTGAAGTTTACGATTGATATCTTCATCAGGATTGTTCCAGGGGCGAGTGAGCTCACACGCCTCCCATAGCTGAATTATCGACTTTCTGTCAGTTTCGGTAAATTTTCGAATTTTCATGTTTTT
>CAYNZI010000544.1:0-2597 GCA_964401565.1 uncultured Spongiibacteraceae bacterium | reverse complement strand
CAGGTATTATTAGCGATTGCGGACTTATCTCCATCACTAACTCAATGGCTAATACCTGCAGAACAATTAAGAAAGTGGGTACTCGCCATCGATTTAGTGGCCGATGGAAAATTACCCAAGCGCTATCGCCCCATCAATTACCCGATGGCGAAATTTGTTGCTAAAACCCTCTCCGATGATGCCACTTTATCGGAGAAAAATTATCCACGGATGAACGACTTACTTGCTGCTACTATCACCATCGATCCAGAATTGCTTGCGCGCTACTACCAAAACTGGCTGCCCATTCTGGAAAAAGCCTATAGTGAACAAGGGCGGACTGATTCTTTCGATCAACGTTTTCAGCAAGCGATTAGCCAAGTACTCGCCGCGAACTCATTGGCAGAAGAACCCACACTGATCCGACCGAGTGTTTTGTACCGCTATGAAAACCCCAATTATGAAGACGCCACTGATGTCGAAAAACTGCTGTGGCGAATGGGGCCTGACAACGCCGAAGAAGTACAAGCATTCTTACGAGAGCTTCGCCACCAACTCACCCGCTAAACCGAGCCCGCTGAAATAATTCGTATCCTCCTCTGAATATTTCCACTGAAAAAGTCCAGTTTGGCAATCGTCAGTGTCAAATGTGCAAGACTGGTGAGCAATTGTGGCGAAATATGGCCATCGCACAAATACGTGTTCTGCTAGGCTACAATACCCGCACGAACAACCGTAGGGATCTAGCATGGCTCGAAAAATTGCTATCGTAGAAGATGAACAAACAATTGCTGAAAATTATCGTGATGCGCTCACCCGGCAGGGCTACTTAGTCGATATATACAATGATCGCGCCTCGGCCTTAGCCGCATTTGAACAAGAGTTACCCGACCTTGCCATCATCGATGTGGGATTGGGTGATGAGATTGAAGGCGGCTTTGATCTTTGCCGGGAATTGCGGGTTCGGTCTTCGGCGTTACCTATTGTATTTCTCACCGCAAGAGAAAGTGAATTCGATATAATTTCCGGGCTTCGTCTAGGCGCCGATGACTATCTCACCAAAGATATCAGCCAGGCACAAATGATGGTTCGAATTGTTGCATTGTTTCGACGTGTCGAAGCGTTTAAGAATCCCTCTGTCGAAGAGCATGTTATTCATCATGGCGATTTATCGGTCAATAGAGAACGTATGAGCGCAAGCTGGAATGGCGAAGCCATCGAGTTGACCGTCACCGAATTCTGGATCACCTATTCTCTGGCAAAAAATCCTGGCCATGTAAAAAATCGACAACAGCTCATGGATGCCGCCAATGTGGTATTGGATGATAATACGATTACGTCTCACATCAAGCGCATCCGGAAAAAATTCCAATTAGTTGACTCTGCCTTCAACGCGATAGAAACGGCCTACGGAATAGGCTATCGATGGAAACCCTGAACTTGTGAGACTTAGAACACAACTACTTTGCCTTAGCTTAATTCTCCTAAGCCTCCCCTGGGCTGGCTGTCAGTATCTACGAGAAATGGACAGTATCCTTCGACAGAATCAACAACAGACACTATCGGCAAGCACAGAAGCTATAGCTAGAGTATTTTCGCAACAACCCATGCTGCTCTATCCACATGGCGAAATTTACACGACAGACGATCAGCAATCGTCACCGATTTATTTTCCCACTCTCGACGCGCCAGTGTGGGTTGACGGCTACGAGGAAGGCTGGGAGGGGGTAACGGCTGTAGTCGTGGAAAACCCGGATCATAGCGGAACAAAAATGCGCTATCGCAGCGGCTCTTATAATAACCAACTCCACCTTTTTATTGAAGTTACAGATAACGAGGTCATTTATAACAATCCAACAAAGTCTTCATTGGCAAATGGAGATAGATTAGTTTTGATGACTGGAGATCAGAAAAAATACATATTCAGCACTGCCGCGCCGGGAAAAATTGTCATCAAATATATTGATGACAACCAGCATATTGTCACAGAATCGTCTATCAATGCATACTGGCAAGATAGCTCGAAAGGATACAATCTGGAACTCAGCTTGCCCGCCTCATTGACGGCCGGCAGATTAGGTTTTTATCTTATCGACCAGAACAGCAATGGAACTTCTCGGTATGGCCCCCATGCCAATTCAAGCTCTCTTTTACCGCCTTGGACTATTGTCCAACCTGAACGGCTAGCGCGTCAGCTGGAAATATTTTCCCAGCGAGGGCAGCGCCACAAAATTATCGACCCGTATTTGTGGACATTGGCCGAACAGGGGTCAACTGACATAAGCAATGAGGCCGAGGGAAACTGGTTGATCAAAAAGCTGTACCGGACACTACTCAATTCACAGAACAGTGACATTCCAATATTTTTTGAAAGCAATCATCATCGTGAACGCACTGAAATTGTACACGCGTTTAACCGTGGCCCCGATAGCGCCTGGTATACTCACCCCACGCGGTCAAATTATTACATTCTTAGCAGCGCCGCTCCCATCACACAAGCTATCGACGGAGAAAATCGAATTGTCGGTGTTGTCGTAACAGAACAAAGCAGCGCGCAACTCGCCGCACTAACTGATGGCGCTTTCAGTCGGCTTCTGTTTCTCAGCATGGGCGCTATC
>CAYNZI010000543.1:0-2603 GCA_964401565.1 uncultured Spongiibacteraceae bacterium | reverse complement strand
CGATGACAAGGGTCAGGAGGGCATGGAGCTGGCCTTTAATGATTGGTTGCGAGGAGCACCTGGAAGCAAGCGAGTATTGAAGGACCGCAATGGAAATGTATTTCGCGATATTGATCAAAAGACCATCGCGCGTTCAGGAAAAGATCTGGTATTAAGCATTGATATGCGTTTGCAGCATTTGGCGTATCGGGAGCTGAAAGCGGCTATGCGTCGGGTTGGTGCTAAATCTGGTTCTGTAGTTATGTTGGATAGCGCTACCGGAGAAGTGTTGGCGATGGTTAATCAGCCGTCGTTTAATCCTAATAATCGACGCGCGTTGAAGCCGAGTACCATGCGTAATCGAGCCATGACTGATATATTTGAGCCGGGTTCAACCGTTAAGCCTTTGACCGTTGTTGCGGCGTTAGAAACGGGTAGATACAAGCCCTCGACAGTTATTGATACAAGCCCTGGCTATATTCGTGTCGGTAAAAAAACATTACCGGATCCCGTCAATTACGGTGCGATTGACGTGACAAAAATTTTGACAAAGTCCAGTCAGGTAGGTATTAGCAAGTTGGCTTTGGATCTTGATGAGCAGTCAGTTTGGGAAGTGTTTAGTCGGTTTGGTCTCGGGGCCAGTACCGGTAGTGGTTTTCCAGGTGAGAGCGCCGGAATGATGCCGGCTCGTCCAAATTGGCGCTTGATTGAGCGGGTCAATTTTGCCTTTGGTTACGGTTTGGCAGTTACGCCTTTGCAGTTGGCTCAGGCCTATTCTGTTTTTGCCAGTAATGGCGTATTGCGGCCTGCTACGTTGATACGACAAATTGACGCTGTTGCCGGGCAGCAGGTCATTAGTCCACTCATCGCTGACCAGTTACTCGCGATGTTGAAAACAGTGACTGAGGATGGGGGTACGGCGACTCGTGCGCAAGTGCCTTCGTATTCAGTTGCCGGAAAAACGGGGACGGTTCATAAGGCGGGTGTCGGTGGTTACGCAGATGATCGGTATATGGCGGTCTTCGCTGGTATCGCGCCGGCTTCTAATCCGCGCATTGTGACAGTCGTCATGATTGATGAGCCCAATCTCGATAAATATCACGGTGGGGAAGCGGCTGCGCCGGTGTTTGCCAAAGTCGTTTCTGATGCTCTGAGAATTCTCAATGTGGCGCCTGACAAAATTTTTCCAGTGAATAACCTGGTGAAATCGGGTAATAGAAAGTCGTTGCAAAACAAAGAAGCTCGGTCATCGACAGGGGGGCGCAAGTCGGCTTAATGATGGCAATAGATAAGCATAAACAGTGCGTGTTACTCGGTGATTTAATAACTATCGCTGATCAGCGTTACGCCAATATCGAGTTGTTGGGCATTGAGTCTGATAGCCGAAAGATTGCGGCGGGATATTTGTTTCTAGCTGTTGTCGGGCATGTGGTGGACGGTCGTGACTATATAGTCCAAGCGGTTGCAAATGGTGCTGTGGCGGTGTTGGTTGAGCAGGGCAGCAGCTGGGCAATTAACAGTGAGCAACACGGCGTGCCTGTCATCGTCGTTGATAATCTGACCGCAAGACTCAGTGAAATAGCCGGGCGGTTTTATGGTCATCCCTCCCTCGAGTTGTCTTTAATCGGCGTTACCGGTACCAACGGTAAGACCAGTTGCACTCAGTTGTATATGCAGCTGGTTAATCTACTGGGAAAGTCGTGTGGGATTATTGGTACTTTGGGTGCGGGTATTGATGGGAGCTTGGAAGAAGGCTTGAATACAACGCCAGATGCGATTTCTGTTCAGCGAGTGCTAGCCGCATGGAGAGATAACAAATTATCCGTCGCGGCAATGGAAGTGTCTTCTCATGGTCTTGAGCAGGGCCGGGTGGCGGACGTGCAATTTGAGCTGGCGCTATTTACAAATCTCAGTCGAGATCATTTAGATTATCACGGCTCGATGGTGGCTTATGGAGAGGCAAAAGCGCGGCTCTTCCAACAGCCGGGATTGAAGCGTGCAGTGATCAATATAGATGATCACTTTGGTTGCAGCCTTGTTGATGCGATGCCAGATACAGTCGATGTCATTCGCTATGGCGTTGAACGAGATGCGCTGACAAATCACTCTGCGGATGTTTGGGTAGACGGTGTCCAGTTTCACCAGAGCGGCGTTGATGCGCAGTTGCATTCCCCCTGGGGGATTGTCGAGATCAACAGTCCACTATTGGGTGAATTCAATTTAAGTAATCTGGTCGCCGTTATCTGCTGCCTTGGTCTGCAGGGTTTCTCTCCCTCCGCTGTTGCGGGTGTGATACCGCAGCTGGCGACGGTGCCTGGCCGAATGGAGATGGTGGTATCAAATGCTGATATCACTGTTGTGATCGACTATGCACATACTCCTGATGGTCTAGAAAAAGCGCTGCTGGCGATGCGTCAGCATAGCGGCGGAAATGTCTGGTGTGTGTTTGGCTGCGGCGGTAATCGTGATCACGGCAAGCGGCCGCTAATGGGTGAGTTGGTACGGCGCTATGCGGATCACGTCGTGGTTACCAGTGATAACCCTCGCAATGAGCCGGCCAGAGAAATTATTAATGAAATACTGGTTGGCGTTGATCGTCCTGCTCGGGTAGAAGAAGATCGCAG
>CAYNZI010000542.1:0-2611 GCA_964401565.1 uncultured Spongiibacteraceae bacterium | reverse complement strand
TGTTCCGCGGCAATGTCGTCATGAAAGGTTACTTAAAAAATCCGGAAGCGACCCGCGAGGCGCTAGCAGGCGGCTGGTTTCATTCAGGCGACCTGGCGGTCAAACACCCCGACAATTACATCGAAATCAAAGACCGTTCAAAAGATATTATTATTTCCGGCGGTGAAAACATTTCGTCGATAGAAGTTGAGTCTGCCCTTTATCAACACGATGCAGTGTTAAGTGCCGCCGTGGTTGCTAAAGCTCATGAAAAATGGGGTGAAACACCCTGTGCTTTTGTCGAATTAAAAGAGGGTGCAACACTGGATGCTCAAACGCTGATCAATTTCAGCCGGGATCATTTAGCCAGTTTTAAAATACCGAAACATGTGGTTTTTGGCGAGTTACCAAAGACATCGACAGGAAAAATTCAGAAATTTATTCTGCGAGAAAAAGCTAAAACAATACCCGACTGATAGGATAACAACAGACATACCCGTAAACCGCACTACCGAAAAAACGCCCGTGGTTTGAGACCTGCCGCTTCAGCAAAGACTCTGACGGCACTCTTATGTGCCAACAGATCGCCTGATACCCACTAGGTATTGCCAGAATGACGGTGTTTTTTCATTTCGACAGCCCTGCCGCCATCGATTTTAAGTGTCGGCGCTAACCGCCTGATTATACGTGAAAAACTCTCGCTAAAAGTTCATGATAAACTACAATTACCATTACCGTTAAAGAGCCCTTCTACTTATGCCGCTTTCACAGCCACCCCATACATTACAGGTCTGGAAGTCAGTATTCCTTCGCTTGTGGGTGGTCTTCTTGATAGCTATTAATCCCGCCACGGCAGCGGTCGAAGACGTCGATACGCTAAAACCCGCGCCAGAAGAACTATTGACCATAAACATGCGTGACGCAGATATCGGGTCAGTGATCCAATGGATCGCAGAACAGACTAACAAAAAAATAGTCGTCGACCCTCGAGTAAGAGCCAAGGTCACCATACTCGCCAATAAGGGCATGACGACAGACCAGGCTTTTGAGGTGTTTCTGGCGATGCTGGACGTCTATGGTTATGCCGTCACCGAGACCGGCGGCATCTTGCGAATTTTCCCCGCTGTGCAAGCAAAATCATCGCCTAAACAGCTGATAGAAAACTTCGACGAGCTGGGGGGTGGCGAGCAGGTTCTGTACGTATTCCAGGCTGAAAATGTGTCGGCCAGTCGACTGCTTGACGTGTTAAAACCGCTGTTGCCGAGCAGCGGTTACATAGCCGCCTACCCTCAGAGCAATAGCTTGGTTATTGCAGATGAAGCAGAAAATGTAAAACGGTTAGTGGCCCTCGTTAAAAAAATAGATGCGTCTGGCAGTGTCGATATTGAAGTCATTAACTTGCTGCACGCTGACGCTGAAAACGTCTCGGGGCTGGTTTTGTCATTACTAAAGGATGAAACAGGCCAGTCGTTTTCTATTGCCCCCGACCGCCGCTCTAACAGCGTGCTGATGTCTGGCGATACCGCTACCACCCGCCGGGTCAGACAATTAGTCAAGCAATTAGACCAGCCTATCAGTGACAACGGCAATACCCGGGTGGTTTACTTGCATTATCTAGATGCTATAGAGGTACTACCCATTCTGAAAGGCATGGGCGCAGCCATGCAGGAAAACAATAAAAATGCAGGTAACACCAGCGTTATCAGCATTGAAGCCAGCGAAAGTTCCAATGCTCTTGTTATGACCGCCCCTCCATCGATGCTGGATGTAATGTCGAAAGTCATTGAGCAGATAGATATACGACGAGCTTCGATATTAGTTGAAGCTATCATTGTTGAAGTCAGCAAAGACTTTTCACAAACAATAGGCGTCGAGTGGAACACCAGCCTGAGCGCCAGCTCTGGCACCGAGGCTATTACCAATTTTGGTTTGAGAAGCGCTGGCGACGATGGCGCCGTGTCCCTATTGGGCGCAGGGCTCAATCTCGGATTCTATCGCAACGGCAGTTTGCGGGTATTAGCACAGGCTATCGCCAACGAAAGCGACGCGAATATCTTATCAAGCCCGAGTATCATGACAATGGACAACGAGGAAGCTGAAATTCTTGTGGGCTCTAATGTCCCATTTATAACGGGGCAGTCTACCGGCTCGTCATCCAGTACCGGCGATCCCTTTACGACCATTGAACGGAAAGACATTGGCCTAACCCTAAAAATCACCCCGCAAATAAATGAAGGCGATTCAATCACCCTCGATATTTTGCAAGAAATTGAAACGATATCGGAAGCGACCACTGTAGCGAATGACATCATTACCAATAAACGGAGTATCAAAACCAAAGTAATCGTTGAAGACGATACAATACTGGTGCTCGGCGGGTTGGTTTCTGACGAGGTTCAGGAACTGGTTAGAAAGGTTCCCCTGCTTGGTGATCTGCCGATACTTGGAGGCCTTTTTCGAACGACCACCGATACCATTGTAAAAAAGAATTTGATGGTATTTATCCATCCCGTTATTGTTGACTCAGAACAGATATCAGACAATGTTTCTCGGAAAAATTACAACTTAATGAAAAGCCTGCAAGAAAAATACAACACGGGGAAATTCACCATAGATGATGCCGTCTTACCTG
>CAYNZI010000541.1:0-2622 GCA_964401565.1 uncultured Spongiibacteraceae bacterium | reverse complement strand
AAGCTTTAACAAGAGATAAAGTATTAACATCAAAAAGAGAAGGTGAAAAAATCACCAAAAAGGATGCAGAAAGAGAAACTAAATCATTTATACAGAATATTCACCATTTCCGAGATGACAATTTATTATCTGAAATTCCACCCACGATACTAAAGTTTTTTAACACTACCTTTTCATAAAAGACAACTAACGCTACCAGGGTGATTTGACCAGCGATAAAATACACAACACTGGACAGGATGCCGCCACCGTCACCGGCAATGCTGGAATGAGCGATAATACCTGTAGCCACCAACATACCGAACTCGACAGTACCGACGGCGTGATTGTTATTTTTCAAAGCGCTCTGGTTGTTGATGCCGGACATGACTAAGCGATCAGTGACTACCAACGAACTGATAATAAATATAACAGCTACCAGCCCATATACTGCACTATCAATTAAATCGCTGGCTAATGACTCTGCGGAACTGCCAGATAGAACCCCCATCATTGCTATGGCAAGCCCTAGTTGAGCGCCTATTCGTCGCAAGCCAACCGCTAAATTTCCGTCGGCAATTTGTTCATCGGCTGAATAATGGCTAGCAGCTTTCATATTAAGTACATACTTTAGAACAACCGCATAGGCGATATAAATCAGGGTGTAGAGGATATAAATTCCGTATTCTTCAATATCTATTAGATTCATTGTATTTACCTGTAATAACATTACTTTCCGCCGCCAGAAGGGCCTTTACCACGACCAGCAGCCCCGGCTCCTCTTAAGGAGCTTTGGGTTTTTGATGGGCGCCCCGTGCTGGCGCTCGTTACGTCCCCTGGATTCCTTTTAGCAAAACTACTGTTTTTGTATTTACTGTTTGAATAGGTGCTTCTACCGTAAGTTCCGTATTCGCTATTGCGTCCGTAATAAGCGGTGTTACGACTACGCGAGTTGTATCCATGCCAACTGTTATAGGAGTAACGCCCCGGCCTCATGAAACTCCCAAACATGTGATACATGCCATAGTAGTGCCAGAACGAATTGCCGTTGGAATTTCTCCACTCACCATATTCGTTAGTGCCGGTAGGAATTCCATTGACCATGGTCGGTGCAGCGATCATGGCCATACCGACAGGCTCTGCTGAGTTAACGGTGTCCGATTCATAGACCCCAAGAGGTTTAGTTGCGATTGCCATTCCTAAATGCCCTTGATGTTTCCAGAACAGCTCATTGCTAATAGTTACCCAATCTTCTTCAACAACACTGCCATTTTCTATCACTGTATATTTGTGAAGCGTCTTAGCGGTAGTGTTATCCACCCAGTACTCGGCATAAGGCTCTCCTCTAGTCCACCTGTACTCTGGACTTACTTTCAGTGCATCCCATCGTGATTGTGGAATAGACAATCTGAACTGGCTAGACCCCCACTTGGTGCCTCGGGTTGCTATGGTGCCAATGGTTAAATTCTCAAAATAGTCAAATGTATTTTCATCGACTCTCGCAGCGGGGTATCGCGTACTAGAGCCTTCGCCGCAGTATTCACCTTCACACCAGTTTGCCCGACGTAAGGTAATAAAATAATCAATATTTTGGTCAGCAAGCACTTTCACATAACTTCTATCGAGTTGTGCTAACAGAGCCAGCGTCGAGTCCAGGTAGCTTAGTGATAATTTATGACTTTCTTGAATAGCCCTATAGGAATCGGAAAAGATGGCATAATTCGTTGTGTCTGACTCATACTCACCCTTCATTGCTGAGAACAGCGATTGCATAGCTCCCAGATTAACGCGAGTCACACTAACCTTCGCTTCAATATCATCAAATTTTGCAGGATATTTTTCCTGTTTGTCAGCGGCTATTGTTGTGAAGTGAATAGACCGCTGGTCTATATCACTCTGTAGCTTACTGGCATTTTTAAAATAGTCGTCTTCGTTATCACGTCCATCCACAATAAATTTAGCTCTATCATCATGATAATTAGCGTCTTTTATTGATGACTGTATATCCGTCCTCGCAAGCCCAATAGCAGAAACTAACGCGGTTACATCATCTTCATGGTCTCTTTTTAGAATAGGTTCTATCGTTTCAATATAATTTTTAGTCGCTGAATCCAAACTATTTTCTGATGCTTCAAAAAATATAGGCCACTGTTCTTTCGTTGAATATGGTTCTAGAAAGGGCCAGTTATCGCTATTTTTCAATGACTCCAACGAAGTGCGTTTAAGAACAATATTGGCTTTTTGACGATCGATTGACTTAGCTAGTGTTTGAGCATCATTAACGTATTGATCAGGAATACTGACAGCGGCTTTATATCCCAAGTAGCAAACGATTAAGAACCCAAGAACCAGAATGACATTAGACGCCCGCATTCGACTCTCCACTGGCTTCAGTTTGTATGACAACCACCATATTGGCCGCTATATCGCGGCTAATAAAAGCCTCCCGTTCGGGTTTTGATTCTTCATCTTCCCAAAGCTCAATAGTCAAGCCCTCATCACTGTCAGAACAAAATTCATACATCCGTACTGGCAGCGGCTCAGTAGATTCATTTTTATAGAATAACGCGGCCCATGTTTCATCCTCACTGTAGTGGTAATCGACACCGCCACAGCTCACTGTTCCATGCTCTTCTTCCGCAA
>CAYNZI010000540.1:0-2624 GCA_964401565.1 uncultured Spongiibacteraceae bacterium | reverse complement strand
TCGGCATTCAAATTGAACAGTACAAATTTGAAATACTAGATATAAAAGACAACATTGTTACAACAGTACGCGCCATAAAAATGGATGTTCACGACGCCGACGATGATTGAAGTATTTCCTGAAGCCAGCTAACACAGGGAATTATCTCAACACTCTTCGCACCGCCAGCCACGTGCCAGTTCCACAAAGTGTCACAACACCCGCCAAAAGCAATAACATGAAAACATCACGCACAGGAGTGGAGCGTGATATTGCCGCGAAATCCATTCGATGCACCGCGTAGAACAACCATCGATACCAACGCGCGTCTCTATCAACCTTCATTACAATCTCGCCCGAGACAGGACTTAAGTAATAACGACTGCCTTGAGTATCACCGATCACCACTCGATAGACCGGAAATTCCATAGGCTCATGGCGCGAGTAATAGTAACCATCCGCCTCCGATAACAGCTGCTGAGAAACAACCGGGAAATCAGGCTGCAACTTTTCAGCGAGAATCTGCAGGGTTTCGCTGGGAAATGAAACATGGTCATAGCTGCCCTTCTCTAACAGGTATCGTGTGCCGTCGGTGGTGGACGCCACCATCGAAAGATTCCCATTCACCATGGAAAAATCAACACGCGCATAATCACTGGCTAAACGGTGAAATTCCTGATCACCGAGCACCAATGACAGCTCGTCAATTGCGAGAAAACGCGCTTGCAAACGCTGACTCTCCAACTCGGCACCATCACCGATCAATATCCCCTGTGGATTCATAGACAGCAGTCCACTCGAAACCCACGCCAGAGTAACAACACCAAAAATCAAACCCAGATAGTGGTGAAACAAATGCGCGCCCCGATAAGGCGACAGACCACGGTTCTCTCTTCGCAGCCCACTATTTTTTAGTTGCTTGAACCCGACAACTAAACCGGTGAACGTTAAAAAAATACCCATAACCGCCAAACCAATAACGAGGTTCCGCCACAGAAAACTATTTTCGCGCAATGATTGCGGAAAGAGCCAATGCACTACCGGCCCCAAATACCCCCACACACGCTGTTCGGCACGGGTGAGCTGGACTATTTCCCCGTTATAGCTTGATACGTAAAATTCTGTTCCGAATTCATCGTTAACATCAAACTTATAAAGCGGCCGATGCGGATGGTATTGTGAACCGATAGTCCATTGGTCACTATGGATCGACTGCAGGTTTACAAAGTCGCTGTTCATTTGACGATCGCGCATCAATCGATTGGCAATAACGTGAGCACGCTGTTCGGAAATGGCGTTAATAAAAACACCTCCATTCAACGCATACGTTAGCAATTCGTTGTCGTTAGTTTTTAATCGAACGACAGGAGCGCCAGCTAACATTTCCACACTGGCTTTGGAGAAATCTCTGGCGAGAAATGACAGGTACTTCAGCTCACAACATTGCTTGAAACGAATATTTTCCAGCAAACTAATTTTTTCGAAATGATCCAACTCGGGGTATTGTTTATACATCATAACGATGCCAGACAAAGACCAGAGCAACAATACCAGACTCGCCGCTATCCCCAAGTAGCGGTGAACTAAAAACAGCGCTCGCATGATCACAACATGACTTTCATGAATTTACAGACTCTCAACTACAAATAGCGATCATTAAAAAAGAGAGGACCACGCAAGCCCCACCTCCCCCTAAAGAAGAAGGTGACTGTTTAGCTGCTTATACCGGCCCTTGACGTTAACTAACACACTCTTCCTGCCCTCGGTCGACAACTCCGACCAGTCAGTGATTTCTTTCGCATTGCGATAGCAGCCCTGGCAGATATCATTTTCATCCAGCACACAGATGAGAATACAGGGGGATTTGATTAATTCATCGGACATTAGCCGCGATTATCCTCTTTCAATCCCCTGGCAAAACGACGGCCATTATCAACATAGTGCTGCGCCGACATTTCCAGCATTTTTCGCTGTTCTTCGCCCAGCGTTCGCTTTATTTTGGCCGGTGACCCAACCACCAAAGAACCATCGGGAATTTCCATATTTTCAGGAACCAGCGTATTGGCACCGATAAGGCAATGCTTGCCTATTTTCGCGCCATTCAAAACAACGGCATTAATCCCCACCAGGGTATAGTCACCGACGGTACAGCCATGCAACATCGCTTTATGACCAACGGTCACACCTTTGCCCAATGTCATAGGAATGCCAACATCCGTGTGCAATACAGAGGCATCCTGAATATTAGTGTCGTCTCCAATAGTGATTTTGTCTGAATCTCCTCGAATAACAACGTTGAACCAGATACTGACATTATTACCAACACTGACATTACCAACAACTGTCGCATTATCGGCGATGAAACAATCGCCCTCTAACTGAACTCGAACACCATCAAGACTGTAAATCACAAAAATTCTCCGGTAAGTATTACGTTGGCTGCATTATAGCGCGAATCATCAAGAATAGGATTGTTGCAGCGGTCACTACAATGACGCCATTCAATCAAGCGCACATCAAATACACTTTCCATCAGGTCAATCATAACTAGCACCGTTATCTCTCTAAACTACGGGGTTTCTATCACTCACTGCAATACCTTGGGCATCATAGAACTCCGCTGCATAGGTATTCAATTGCTGCTG
>CAYNZI010000539.1:0-2637 GCA_964401565.1 uncultured Spongiibacteraceae bacterium | reverse complement strand
AGTCCACTTCACACAACCCGCGCTCGACTGTTGGCACCATCACTGAAATTTACGACTACTTACGCCTACTCTATGCCCGCGCTGGAGAGCCGCGCTGCCCGAACCACAATGTCACACTGGAAGCACAAACGATTAGCCAGATGGTAGATGCGGTACTGGAATTGCCCGAGGGCAGTAAATTAATGCTGCTGGCGCCAATCGTTAAAGAGCGAAAAGGCGAACACCTACACGTATTCGAACAACTTCGTGCTAACGGTTTTGTGCGGGCGCGCGTTGACGGGAGGATAGTCGAGCTGGATGATGTTCCCGATCTGGAGAAAAAGAAAAAACATACTATTGAAGCCGTTGTCGATCGTTTTAAAGTCAGGGACGATTTAAAAATTCGCCTGGCCGAGTCATTTGAAACAGCCATTGAACTGGCCGGAGGCAATGCAATTGTAAGCTACATGGACAGTGAGAACGATGACATCATCTTTTCATCGCTGTTTGCCTGCCCCCAGTGTGGCTACAGTATTAGCGAACTGGAACCCAGACTATTCTCCTTTAATAACCCGGCCGGGGCCTGTGACGGTTGTGACGGGCTGGGGGTCAAACAATATTTTGACCAGAGCCGATTAGTACTGCACCCAGAGGCAAGCTTGGCCGAGGGCGCAATTCGCGGCTGGGACAGACGCAGTGTTTACTATTTCCATATGCTGAAATCATTAGCCGACCACTACGACTTTGATATAGACACACCGTATAACCTACTCGACAAAAAACACCAGAAAGCGATTCTGCAGGGCTCAGGCAAAGAGGAAATCAGCTTCAGTTACGTCAATGATCGCGGCGACGTCTTTCAACGCACCCACACCTTTGAAGGTATTATTCCCAATATTGAGCGCCGCTATCGTGATACTGATTCGCAAATGGTTCGCGAAGAACTGGCCAAATATCTCAGTTCTCAACCCTGCCCCGACTGCAAGGGCACACGCCTTAGAAAAGAAGCCCGCCATGTATTTATTAACGATCGAAATTTACCGTCTATTGTGGCAATGCCAGTGGGTGAAGCCCGGGACTATTTTAAACAGTTAAAGCTGCCTGGACGGCAGGGGAAAATCGCCGACAAAATCCTTAAGGAACTCCGTGATCGCTTTACCTTTTTGGTTGATGTTGGCCTTAACTATCTTACCTTAAACCGAAGTGCTGAGACGTTATCCGGCGGAGAGGCCCAGCGTATTCGTCTGGCCAGTCAAATTGGCGCCGGCTTGGTCGGCGTTATGTATATTCTCGATGAACCCTCCATAGGCCTGCACCAACGAGACAATGAACGACTGCTAAAAACACTCATTCATTTGCGCGACCTCGGCAACACTGTCATTGTGGTTGAGCATGACGAGGAGGCCATACGGATGGCAGATCACGTGATTGATATTGGCCCAGGTGCTGGTATTCATGGCGGCGAAGTTGTTGCTCAAGGTGACTACAACACCATTCTCAAGGCAAAAAACTCCTTAACGGCGCAGTACCTCTCCGGCGAAAAAAAGATCGCCATTCCAAAAGAGCGCACGCCCTATAATCCAGACAATTTGCTGACCCTGACATCAGCAAGCGGTAACAATCTGCAAAATGTAACCCTCAACATTCCTCTCGGACTAATGACCTGTGTTACCGGCGTCTCTGGCTCGGGCAAATCAACGCTGATTAACGGTACGCTCTACCCTCTGGCCGCAACCGAACTCAATGGTGCCAGCACGTTAACGGCAGCACCTTACGAAAAAATTACCGGGCTTCACCTAGTCGACAAATGCATTGATATTGATCAGAGCCCTATCGGCCGAACACCCCGCTCCAACCCGGCAACCTATACCGGTATATTCACGCCCGTTCGGGATTTATTTTCCGGCACTCAAGAAGCGCGCTCTCGCGGCTACAAACCGGGACGCTTTAGCTTCAATGTCAAGGGCGGTCGCTGCGAAGCGTGCCAGGGCGACGGTGTGACCAAAGTAGAAATGCATTTTCTCCCGGACATTTATGTTCCCTGCGATGTTTGCAAAGGTAAACGCTATAACCGTGAAACATTAGAGATTCGTTATAAAGGGAAGAATATTCACGAAGTGCTGGATATGACCATCGAGGAAGGCTGCGAGTTTTTCACCAACATCCCGGCCATTGCCAAGAAGCTGCAAACGTTGGTCGATGTAGGACTCTCCTATATTCGGCTGGGACAGGCGGCAACCACCTTGTCGGGTGGCGAAGCTCAACGGGTAAAACTGTCCAAGGAATTGTCGAAACGAGATACGGGCAAAACACTCTACATACTCGATGAGCCCACCACCGGATTGCACTTTCACGATGTCGAGCAACTGCTACGCGTCTTGCACCATCTACGCGATGATGGCAACACACTGGTTGTAATTGAACATAATCTTGACGTGATAAAAACGGCCGATTGGCTCATCGATCTAGGCCCAGAAGGTGGCTCAGGCGGTGGAGAAATTATTGCGCAGGGAACTCCTGAAGACATTGCTAAAATCAAGAGTTCTTACACTGGACAATTTCTTCGCAACGTACTCAACTCGAAAAAAATAACACAGAAACAGACTCGAACTAAATAGCAATATCCCCCAATCATATTTGTGGAAAGCCCACGCCCCT
>CAYNZI010000538.1:0-2643 GCA_964401565.1 uncultured Spongiibacteraceae bacterium | reverse complement strand
TATTCTTATCCATTATTCGGCGGATAGACTCATCACTACGGCCACCCGCTTTTGCAGACGCGGTACTCGTGCCTTTCCGCGTTGCCTGCTTGTCTATCGGGCTTGATACCATGGTTGTCTCTTTGCCAGATAATGCCGAGCCTCCCGTGTCGCGACTTAAGGCGGCGGTTTGAATGCCTCCGCTGCTCGCCTTCGCACGAGAGGTAATGATAGATCTCTCCGTTTTTGCCGCCTCTGCCTCGCCTCGGCTAAGGTTTGTCTTCGACAAACTACTCATATCTACACTGTCACGCATGTCTTCCAAATCGTCCTGAAATGCTAACAACCCGGAAACTGATGCCTGCTTCTTTGCCCGCATAACAAGATCAACCGGCAGGGGCTTGGGTTCAGGCTTTGGCTTTGGCTTTGCTTCCGGTTTTTTCTTTGGGGCTTCTTTCTTTTTGAGCTTAGGCTTCGGTTGAATGGGTTCAGGTTTAGGTAATTCTTTTTTTTCAAGGATCACCCGAGCCAATTGTGGCGGTAACTTTTCAACGTCCTCTCGGATAATTTCGGTAACGGAAAGGAAGGGAATAGCAATGGCAACAATTGCAAATACTACCAAAGCATTGCGCAGTAGCTTGCGAAATCGGGAGTCTTCCTGCTGAGTCGACGACCAGGGAAGAATGAGATCAGGGGCTGATGCGATTATCGCCATTCCTTAGCCCTCGCCTTCGATAACGGAGGCATTGCCTTTCCGTGCATCTATAAAAGCCTGCTCATCCATTTTTGGTAAAGCATTCACCGCAAAGGCAATATCCCTATAGCCTGACTGAACACAGGTCGTCATTACTCTTTTTAGCAGTTTGTAGGGAATATTTTGGTCACCCATGATGGTTACTGACCGACCATTTTCCTTTTCAACATCGGTTAGCAGCGGTTCCTTTTCAGCAAGACTGTTCAATTCCTTGGCCAAACTCTCAATGGCTTCCGAATTCTGAGCGAGAATATCGCTAACGTTAGCAACAGATCGTCCCTGCAGAATAATGTCACTCTCACTAATTTTTAGTAGTAATGTGAGTTCTGGTCTTTGTTCGGCGACCGAATCAGGCAAGGTAATGTTCTTATCCGATTGTAGAACCTCAACATCACCACTGCTCAACATCAAAAAGAAAACCAGAATCGTGAAAATGTCCATCAGCGAAACCAAATTCAGTTTTGATGACTGCTGCATACGGCGGTGATTCCGAGCCATCCTACGGGCCCTAAGTGACGACTTCACTGATTATCTCCTTGAGCCAAAATAGGAGCATCACCAAATGAAACCTCCGGGAATAATTCCGCGTTGACAACGGTAGCTGCAACAACCGCCTTATAGGAACGTACCGTATCCATTGCGGAGACAATCGACTGGTAACTCGTTGCAGGCTCTGAAAGAATAGTTATTGATCGGTTTTCAATATTTTTCTCCCGCAACTGCCGTTTTATTTCCTGTAGCACCAACGCAAGCATTTTGAAGTCGTGAACGGGCCGTGGTTGTTCGAGTGTTTCGGCAGACTGGCCTGTGGCAGCATCCAGCTCAGCAGTCGCCTGCGGGAAAATCCTTGGGATGTTCTTTAACGCTATACCCTGTGGATAATTGACCGTCATACTATCCTGTCGAATCAACAGCTCGACTTTATTTTTTTCAGGACTATCCGATGCGTCAGCTGATGATGCATCCGGTAACGTGATATCCAGAACGGTGATTTGTGAAAAAACCATTCCCAACAGTAACACTGGGACTAGTACAATCATCAAGTTCATAAATGCCGTGATATCCAGCTCCGCTTCCTGGCGCAGCTTTTGGCTTCGTCTAACTCGTCGCATAATTAGATAGCCAGTATTATTGAGGATCGCTTACGCGTGTTTTAACGTTGAATGCTTTGTCTGACAACAGGTTTAAAACTTTCACTCCCGCCATTTCTAGACTATCAACAATTTCTGTGGTCTTGGTTTGAAGCAACGCGTGAAACATCAACAAGGGTATTGCTGAAATAAGACCAAATGCGGTGGTATTCATTGCTACCGATATGCTTTGAGACAACAAACTTGCCTTCTCAGCCGGGTCGGCACTTGCTACTGCGGTAAATGCAGCAATCAACCCGATGATAGTCCCTAAGAGCCCAAGTAACGTGGCAATATTCGCAAGAGTCGCCAGATATTGAGTCCGTTTTTCAAGCCGAGGCAACGCCTCCATTACCCCTTCCTCCATCGCATACTCTATATCGTCTCGACGCTGGCTTTGAGCCATTCTGGCGATACCCGAGCCGATGATCCGAGCCATAGGAGCCTTGCTATTATTCGACAGCTTTAACACTGACGATAAATCTCGCTTTCGTAGCAAAGGCATCAATTGGTCAAACGCTTTGCGATTATCATTTTTTGCCAGCGACAGGAAAATCCAACGCTCGATAGCGATAGCCAAACCACATACCAGAACTATCCCTATCGGGTACATGAATACGCCGCCATCCTGAAAGAAGCGAACTATGGTGCTGTAGAAATCCATGATGGTTCCTTACGTCTACTTGTATTTTTCGAATTAGAAGGTGGGTCAACATTCAACTCTCCCCCACTTGTAGGTTAATCATAGCGTTTTTTTCAGGAGTTATAGTGACCGTCAGG
>CAYNZI010000537.1:0-2645 GCA_964401565.1 uncultured Spongiibacteraceae bacterium | reverse complement strand
ACTAACCACCGTCCACCGTCAACCACAATACTCCAGTTGTTTTCTTCGATTGGAATAGCATGTAATTCCGATACAAGCTGATCAACTTCAACTTCATCGTCTTCGAGCTCGGATACAATGCTATTAAGTAATCTTTTGCTGACGATGGCTAAAGGCATGGTATTACCCTTGGCTAATCCTAGAGAAAAATGCAATCCATCCACGTCGTCAACACTATCATCCTCTAAGGAATACGGAATAGTTTGTTGCAAAAGCTTGCGCTCATGATCATCAAAAACAACGGTTTTTACTGCAACATCTTCCGCTGCAATCAGCAATACCAAACGAGCACAGTTCGCCGCCTTTTCGGCCAGCCGCTCTCCATCGCCAACAAAAAAATGGGCTTCGTCAAATGTTGAATGCGGGTGATTATCGTCAATTTCGTACCACTCGAAATTGCCGTTGTCGCACAGCCTAGCCAATATTGTAGAGACCACGTCTATTCTCTCGCTTTTACAGGGTGCTGCACCGTACCAATGACGATTTCACCCGTTAATTTCCGTTCTTTTCTACCGGACAGTCAGCAATGCCACCCCGGCTCCTGGCAATCGTCTTGATTTTTCCGCCCAATCCTCTATTCATTACGCTATAGAGTGTATAAAACCTTTCCAAAAAAAATGTTTCGGTTTGCAGTAAAAAATATTCACTACCGATACTGAAACTACCCGTATCTAACGCTGCTGATGGGTGTGAGCGAACAAAATCATCAATATCGTCAAAACCTTCATTTTGACCAAAAAGATCCTTGTCAATATCTCCGTCGCGATCACTTAATACTCCATCCGCATCCGACTCTGATAACGGCTCTAACACGCCTTTTTCATTGATTGCTCTTATCAAGGAATGACCGACGCCATTGATATTCAGCGGCACCCCTGCTGGCAGCGCAGTCACATGAGGCAACAATACGGAATAAAGCTCTGCTGTGACGCCCTTCACCCACATCAGTTCAGACACACTTTGCAGGTCTCGATTGCCGGTCTTGTAGGGTAAATCCAAGTTACTATAATACGTATCCTCTGCCCCACCCAACCCTCGGACATTGCTGTCAGCATCAACCCAGTCAGCCACCGCCAGCGTCATTTCTTCGGCCTGCCGCTGATCCATCGGGGTATCCAGCTCAAGCACCTGGAGTAAACGAATGAATATTTGCTGATCGGCGGTATATTGCTCCGTACCCTCGGCTGTTCCCGCCAGATTATTAAGATTAAATCTACCCTGCAAATCACATAGCGTTCCGGCAATGACGCCATGCGGCATCGGGTAGTCTACTCTCTGGTTAAAACCTTCACTGCGATGATCTTTGGCAATACTGCCTTTATCGTCATTAAAATCTGCCAACAATACTTCACGGGCAATACCTTCAGCACCGCGCATAAAAGCGTAAGCCTGCTGACTATGCAGCTGGTTTTCAACGCGTTTAAATGTCACAACAAAATCACTGTTCAGCGTGCTGGCCAACAATACCACCACCGTCACCACCACCAACGCTAAAATCAAGGCGGCGCCACTTTGATGACGGTAGGAGAAGGCGCTAAAGCGACGGTATGCTAATGACACGTGTCACCTCACCAAAACCTTCCAAATCAAACTGTATTCTAATTGCCTTCGGCAGTCGTTGCGATATATCCCATTCATCCAGCCACTCACCCCCGAGAGGACTACGGGAGGCGCTACTCGACTCTGAATCGAGGAAGGCTATTTCAATGGTGTTTATCCCGCGCAATAGCAGCGTTCGCTGCTGGCCAGCTTCTTCCGACACGCGATCCAGTACCGACCAGCTCTCTCTCCACAATTCATCATCCAACAGTTGGTATCGAACTCGCTGCAACTCACCTCGCGACAATTCCCGAGGGTTATCCCATCCTCTTCGTGTCAATACCAACACATAGTCATTAAACGCCCCGCCTACCATCGCTTCAACGCGATCATCGTATTCGTCTCGAATGGGCCGCACCACAGCATTTCGAATATCCCGCTCAAGCACCGTTAATGGCAATTGAATGTCCGTGATCTGTTGTGCTTGCAGCTGTTGGGATTCCGCCGCAGTCATTGACGTACTGAGTCCACTATAAGCCAACAGCGCCACAAAGGTTGTGATGGCCATAGCAAGCAACACTTCGATAAGCGTAAAACCATCTGGCGGCTTCTTCATAACGGTTTATGGCGCATGAAATTGGTCAACCATGCCGGTTACCGTCACTATCGACGATTCATCGTCTTCTTCAGCCCGTACCGAGACCTCTAGCTGGAGGAAATTTTTATTCGCCGTTTTAATCGGGTTTATCGTCCAAAACCACTCCCTGTTAGCCATTGTTTCTTTGCCTGTTCGTCGCTCGTTTAGAACCTTGTTGGTGTTCTCGTTTTCCAGATAAACCAATTCCAACTGATTGAGAGCCACCCAATGAGCAATGGTTTGATCACGTAAATAAACCGTATTATCAATGGTACTCATCATTTGGAATAGCAGCGACGACACCGCCATTGCCACGACCAAAAGCGCGACCATTACTTCTACTAGAGTGAATCCTCGGGTAATTTTTTTCACGGCGCTACTCATAGAGACCCTGATCATCGGCGGTCTGGTCTTTGGCAACTTTAATTCG
>CAYNZI010000536.1:0-2646 GCA_964401565.1 uncultured Spongiibacteraceae bacterium | reverse complement strand
AGCGCTCATCTTTTACGTTCCGCAATAACGTCACTCCATTGCCTCTGATTGCAGTAATCTCATAGCACTGTATTTTCAGCAGTTAGTACCATCGTCTGTATCTGTATCTGTATCATTTTCGTTTTTACTATCACAACACCCAAAATTTAGCACAATGGTAGAGGATCTGGTCGGGTACCACCGAGGAATAATTAAAGGACTAGGCCGAGGGAGTGAAAGAGACAGCGAAGCGTTTTAAGACTCTGGAATGGACGAGGGAAGCCGGGACGGCCCAGGACTATGGAGCGGTGGTGCCCGGCCTGATCTTCGGTATTGGAGCTCAATCCTTGAAGCTTACACCAGCCGTTAATTGTACTGGGTTTGGGTTTGGGTTTGAATTGAAATGGATGTCTGGGAACCCGGCAACGGCGCGACGTTCTTGCTCCACGATGGCGGCCTTTGGGCTGCCTTTCCTCGCGACCGAGCCCTGCTTGAAAGCAGCCGGTCTCAGGCGCTCACTCAGCACTCATCTTTTATGTTCCGCAATAACGCCACTCCATTGCCTCCGATTGCAGTGAGCCTATGGCACGGCATCACCGTTCTGGTACTATTCATGCAGGGATAGCGTTGTCGTTACAACTTCGATTATCGATCAAGAGAGCAGGTCATGGACAAAAAATTTGACGTTGCACAAGCTCTGCGTGTAATTGCCAAGGTGATAGAGCAGGGTGAAAAAAAGGGCGAAGAACATTACTTGCATGGACTTTACGCAAGTGAAGGCTTTGATGGTTACAGGGTATACTTACACGATGATTACGTTAAATTGGATGTAGATTTTCATAATACCTACAATCTTGATTTTAGTGATCACAAAACTCTTGAACTATTTTTGACCAAAATACATGATGTTGATGCGCAGTCTGATATGTCCGGGAAGTAATCATCAGACTGGACCACACAATAATATAAATCGGAGTAAACACCAATGAAAGACAATAATAGTAAGGGTATTTCAAGAAGGTATTTTAGTAAGCGAGCAATTATTACTGGGGCGATGGCTGCTATTATTTCTTTACTATCACTCACTGCTTCAGCCGCCCAAACAGACAAGCCACTAAAAATAGGTATTGTCGGTGCGGGGCTTATCGGGGGCTCTGTCGGTGTATTGTGGGCGAAGGCAGGTCACGAAGTTTTCTTTTCATCACGACACCCTGAAGAGTTGGGAGATTTACTCAAACAAGCTGGGCCGTCGGCCAAAGCGGGTACTCCTGCCGAGGCTGCACAATTTGGTGACGTGGTATTTGTCGCCGTTCCCTATCATGCTATGCCCAAAGTCGGTAAGGAATTATCACCGTTGCTTCAAAACAAAATTGTTATTGATTGTGGTAATCCCTATCCTAGTAGGGATGGAGAAATGGCCGTTGAAGCACTAAAAAAAGGTACTGGAATTGCGTCAGCGGAATTCTTTCCTGGAGTACGTTTGGTTAGAGCTTACAATTCGATTAGCTATAAATCCATTACTACACAGGCTCACCGCGAGGGTGGATTGATGGCTATACCAATGGCCGGAGATGACGAAGAGGCTGTTAAAGTCACGATGAAATTGATTAAAGAATCAGGGTTTGATCCTGTTCTCGTTGGCCCGCTATCGAAAGCGAGGGAATTTGATAACCGATCGGCTATGTATGGTAAGCAGGGAACTGCCCAAGAATTGAAATCCGGCTTTGGTTTGTGATTTTTACGGTCACCTTTTTCCAATAATGTAATGAATGTCGGTTGCTGAGGTTATTGCTACCCAGTATCTATCATCGATGGAATATCGGCACAGACCAGAGATTATGCAATGGATTTAGGCCAACCAACAAAAACATTATCCTCAATTTCTGGCGGGGTCGGGGATACGGTGAAAAAGAATGCTCCTGATAGATATATGATACGACGTTGTCAGGCATTCCCTTTGGGCATATGGGCAAGCCTGAAGAAATTGATGATGTTGTTGCCGTTTTACTTTCGAGTCGAGCGTTTTGGGTGACGGGTCAGACCATTGCGATCGATGGGGCGAAAAATTTGTAGCTATGCGCAACAATAGCTAATTGTATCGCATATAGTGGACGGCCAAATTTGCCTAAGCACTGCCATTGTTTTCAATGTTAACCGCGCTGCCAATCATTTCTAAAGTAACAATTAATGTCTCGACTTACTTGCCAGCATTGCCAGCGCCCGATAGCAGTTTGCTTCTGTCATACATTAAGTATGGTCGGCAATGATTGGCCTGTGTATATTTTACAACACAAACAGGAAGCCAAACATGCGATTGGTACGGCCGTTATCGCGCAATTGTCACTGCAGCACTGCCAGGTATTAACGGCGGGTAATGATCCTTGCGAGCAGACATTGGAACGGCTTATAAGTGATCAGCAGCCACTATTGATATATCCAGGAAATGACAGCCAGCCACTGAGTGAAGTTGTTGGCCAAACAGAAAGACCGTTGATATTCATAGATAGCACATGGCGTAAAAGTAAGCGCATGCTTTTGGAGTCACCACAGCTACAATCGCTGCCTAAAGTCAGTTTCACGCCCACACAGCCGGGTCGCTATCAGATTCGCAAAGCGCCAAATGTAAATGCACGGTCAACACTGGAAGCTATTGTTACTGTGCTATCA
>CAYNZI010000535.1:0-2647 GCA_964401565.1 uncultured Spongiibacteraceae bacterium | reverse complement strand
TGCCCGCCGATAACTTTTTTACTGCCATTAGTAGCCAAGACACAGCGCTAGAACTGTCGGGGCAACTTAACACCCTTGCCGCCGCGTTGATGAAAATCGCCAATGACCTGCGCTGGATGAACAGCGGCCCCTTATCAGGCCTCGGTGAAATTCAACTCACCGCCCTGCAACCAGGCAGCAGTATTATGCCAGGCAAGGTCAACCCGGTCATTCCTGAAGCTGTCGCGATGGCCGCAGCGCAGGTGATGGGCAACCACACCACCATTACCGTGGCCGGGCAGTCTGGCAATTTTCAGCTCAATGTAATGTTACCGGTGATTGCCAGTAATTTACTGCACAGCATTGCCCTGCTCGCCGGCTGCTGTGAGGTACTAACCAACAAATGTATTAAGGATTTCAGACTCAATACCGACACACTCGACGCCACACTGGCCAGCAACCCTATTTTGGTCACCGCTCTCAACAGCGTGATTGGTTACAACCAGGCAGCCGCCATTGCCAAGCGTGCTTACCAGCAGAAACGGCCGATTCTGGACGTGGCGTTAGAGATGACAGAGATTGATGAGAAGACCTTGCGAGACTTATTGGATCCAAGCGGGATGGTGTAGGAAGAGGCGACGCCTTCAACAACGTTGTATACGGACTCATCATCGCCGCGGCTTTTATGACGCCTATTCCTCTGGGCGTCACGACCGCACTGGCGGTGATTGCGCATGAGGTTTCGCAAGAGCTCGGCGATTTCGCCATTTTTCTCGACAACGGTTACAGTCGTACGAAAGCACTGGTGCTCAATACCTTGTCTGCTAGCACTACTTTACCCGATGCCCTGACCGCCTATTTCTGGTTCAGTGAAACACGCGCAGCAGTGCCTTACATATTAGCACTGTCCGCTGCGAGCTTTATCTACATCGCATTAGCAGACCTTATACCGAGACTGCACCAGCAAGTGGCACTTTTCGATTCCTTCCGTCAGTTAATTCTAATACTAGCCGGTATTGCCACGATTGCCTTTTTTCATCTTTAGTTTTTCGCCAGTGAGTAACGGTGAATAAATTCACTCACTGGTAGTATTGAAAAACCATTGAAATTGATCGCTATCAATAACCTGCAAAAATTGTCCCTTGTCTTCGCCCTGAATTGATATACGTCATTGTCAAGAATAGTCATTAACTCTATTTTTAACCCTGATGTTTAGTCATTAACACTTTCGTTCATGACATGATATACAGGGAAACTAATATGCGGAAAGATCAAGCGACCGTTCGTAATCTTTTGATTATTGGTGGAACAATCATTGTGCTGGGAATCGTGTTCGCCTTCATGGCGGGCGGACTTGGCTGAGAGGGAAAGGTATTATGAAGCGACTTTGTTTTTTATCTCCGGATTCATCGCATGCACATCGTGTAGTGACTGACTTACTTGACGCTGGCATTCCAGAGAAACATGTTTACGTAGTGGCTAAAAGTGAAATTGCTGGTCTCCGTGATATGGCGGTGGCGGATCTTCCGGATGAAGGACCAGAAGGCGACGATTTTCTAGCAGGTTATGAACGAGGGTTAGCCTTTGGTGGTACTGCCGGTTTATTTGCCGGTCTGTTGGTGGTGACATTTCCGCCGGCGGGACTAGCACTTGGTGGTGGAGCCATTTTATTGATGGAGCTTGCAGGTGCCGGCGTGGGTGGCTTGTTATCGGGGATTGCAGGAGCAGCTTTTCACAATTCACGGCTCAGCACATTTGAGACGGCCTTAAGCGAAGGCAAGGTATTAATCCTTGTAGATGTTCCCAAAAATGACGTTGGTCGGATTGAGGATCTCGTTCGTAACCACGACCCGGAAGTCATCATTGAAGGCGTGGAGCCTCCAGCGCCTATTATTCCTCACTGAATCACGCGTTCGCTGATGGAATAAAACCGTTTTCTAGAGCACGAATAATGAGCACATTGACTGGCACTGAAATTCAAGCGTGAACGTTACTCTAGTTTGCAGGCTGCCTGCGAAGCGGGTGTTGCCGACGAAATAGCGAATGGCGAAATGTATGAGCGGTTGCTCATGTCGACTAACCGGTGCTCTTTACACCGACCGAAGTTCTCCATAAATGAAGGAATTAAAATAATGTCGACGACTATTTGTAAATCCAACTTAGCCCTATTCACAATAGCTTTTACTCTCATTTCGCCGCTAGCTGTATATGCAGAAGATGATCCATCAGCTACCTGCAGTAGCGCCGCTTCATTGTTCGAAGAAGGTGATATTGAAGGAGCTCTTGAAGAAGCTCGTTGGTGCGTTACTCAACTTGAGCAATTGAAACAGGGAGAAATTTCGACCTTTTTTGGAGATGAAATCAATGGATTCAAAGGCGGTAAGCTTGAACAACAGGAAGCCATGGGGTTTTCAATGGTTGAACGCCGTTACAGTAAAGATGGAAAAATAATTAGCGTCTCATTATCCGGTGGTACCTCTGGTGTTGCAAATAACGCATTTTCTGCTCTGGCATCATTAGGCATGAGCGCCAGCGGTGGGAAAAAAGTTCGAATTCAGCGTAGAACTGCATCACTAAATACCGATGCGGGGAATAATCAGCTGGGGGTGACCATGAAAAGCGGCGGTTTACTCAATTTTGAGTCGAGAGATCTTTCTGCTGAAGAAGT
>CAYNZI010000534.1:0-2651 GCA_964401565.1 uncultured Spongiibacteraceae bacterium | reverse complement strand
CATCCAACTCTGAATAACTAAACACTCCAAGGCGCTGTTTCAGGGTTTGATAAAATGCCAATGCGTCCAGCAGTAATTCATTGTCGTGGCCCCAGATCATATTGGCAGCGGGTTTTCCCTGCACATAATCCATATTTAGAAAATGGTATAAATCTGCAAGGACCTCAATGGGATTTTTTACCCAAATAATACTTCCGTCCATTTCTTTAAAATTATGCTGGTTAATACTAAGCCAGCCGGCCAGTTGATGTGGTTCGTTAAACATAATGCCCAATGGGCGTATCAACAATCCCGACTTTCTATCCAGCGCGCTCGCGAACGCCGACTTGCGATCATTATCAATAGACTGAAGATGATCACCGCGCAATCGATTATAGGCAAAGTTCAAATCTATTTGACTCGCCGCTTCCTTTAACTGACCGACAGCCGTCAAATAAGGCACAATAAACCCAGTACTAGGTCGAGCATTGATGTTGTTGCCGACAAACCAGTTGAGTAACCCATAATGAAATTCGAGATTGGTCGATAGGTCTTTTCCACGCAGCGTTGTGCGGCGAATGATTTCTGACAAACGTTGATAGCTTGTTAATCGAGTGTCGCCGGTGGTTAGTAGCAAAGCAATATTGGAGTCGTAAGCACCCGCCAAATGATATTTCATAAAAACATCAGTGTCAGGGTTATGCATGCTAATACCCTGGTCGTCGCGAATTTCTCCATCAAGGCAATCTGACCAGCGCTCGATAACACCACCCGCATGAGGCTGTAAAGCATGGTTAGTTGCATTCAATCGAGCTTCCACTGATGCATGCTCTCTCGGTAAACGCTCAGGTTTGGGCAGCCGCTTTCCATGGCGAGCCAACAACACCATTGCCTCAACGAGTGACTCAACCTCGAAGCCATCACTGTGATCGTCAGGATTGGAAAATCGCAATTTATAACAAAGCTCTGTTACTCGGTGCTCCACCTGGATGCGCGTATTCATTTCCATAAAGAAGTGACTACTACCGTCAACGATACACTCAAAGGTTGAAACAGAATCAAGACCTACAGCCTGACCAAATCGCGCCGCCTCAGTTTCCATTTTCTCAAGAATATCGAGATCGTTTCGCAGTGTAGTCAGCTCGGCATTTTCCCCGTCTGCCTCAGCTTTTTGTATCGCTGTTAACAGCTCTTCAGTTGTTACTGATACTTCGAGCAATTTTTGTTCATGCATTTGCAGTGAACAATCGCGGCCGCCCATGGTAATACACCAGGCGCCGTTGCCAACTACTTGGATTTCCTGGTGCCGTGTTGTTTCTATGTTCAGTTCGCCGAGCACATTCTTGTTGTCGCCAACACCGTTACACTTCACTTCGTTAAGGATTTCCAGCACCAACTCAGGTACTTTAGCCGCCGCTTGGGCAATCTTCTCTTCCTGAGTTCCTTCAAAGCTACTGGGAGCCTGTAAAATTCTTTGTCCTTTACCACCACCACCAGAAATTGCCTTTAAGCGAATCCGGTTTTCTGGCCATCCTCTATACATCTCTACAATTCTATTTTTCAGAACTTCCCCGAGTTCAGCGATAGAAAACAGATCAATACCCTTGTGCAATGAGGCGTTTAATACCGCTTCAGCTTTAGCCTCCAACGTCAATTCAGTATTTTCTAACAGCGTGGACTCCACCGCCAAACCCTTCTCTTTACAGAGTTCTTCCAAGGCCTGTTGATCGGAATATTTAGATAAGACCGTTAATGTGGTCCCGTTATCCACACCGGGAGTAACACTGACGCCGACATTCAATGCGGTTCTTTTTGCCTCGTCTTTGAGGCCAGCATCGTGAACAGTTTTCGAACAGGGCCCGATAAAATTAAGCCCCGCTTTCTCCATCGAACTCACCATTTCCTCATCTTCAGCCATGAAGCCATAACCGGTAAAGATGGAATCATAGCCATTGTCTTTTGCTATCTGGATTATCTGCTGGATGCGCTGACCACGCTCTTCCCTAGTAGCTCCGCTATAATCGGGCACACGATGAACACGGCTGGGGTCAGTCAGTTTTCGCAATTCGGGCGCTAAGGCGTTGGTGTAGGTAATGGAGTCTTTTTCCGACAATAAAATACCATAACCGTGGATACCCATTTCATCGAACACATCCATTGCTTCCTTGCGAATTGGACCTCTGCAGATAATCAGCGGCGTCATGTCTTCGCAACTAAAACTGCGCACCCATTCTGAAGACTTCCGTTTCAGCTTTCGATCGGCGTGGATCAACGGATTATTAAGGTAATTATTGTTACTTGTTTTCACTGTAGTTAACCTTTGCTCTAATTCTTTTTGTTTGGCGACCGCAATCGACAACTAATATAAAAACTCTGCAATTACGCCGTGCTAGAAAAATTCACGCTGCACCGCATTGAATGGTTCTGCCTGATAATGGTCTAAATGAAACGCCATATTCTCTCCCAACACCTTACGCAAATCACTGGGCATCACTATTTGTGAAATAGACCCCAAACTTAAAGCTTCATTAGGATTCATTAACTCTTTTTCGTAACGCACCGCCAGCAAAGCTTCTTCTTGCTTTGACCAATCCGCGACAGACGCTTTCGCTGCCGTCTTTGCTTCCGATTCAGACAAACCATTGTTAATTTGCTCCTCCGTCGCTGACACT
>CAYNZI010000533.1:0-2653 GCA_964401565.1 uncultured Spongiibacteraceae bacterium | reverse complement strand
TAGACCGGCACTATATGCACGAGGTTCTGCCTGTCGTGGCCGACGAAAATATGCTGGAGTTCAGTTTTGGTGTCGTCGCAACGTGGATCAATAATGATAGCCACTATTTTAGTATCAAGCGCGGCGTGCAAGTCACATACGCGATGATCCAAACGTTACGGGATTTTGTTGCGCAACCTGAGTTGACGTCGCCGGACGGTGAACTGGGCGTTCTTGTAGAGGAAATGCGTGGACTCCTTGCCCGGCCAGGATTGTCTGGGGTTCTCGATCAAAAAATTGGCCGCAGGGTTTGGACGATTCTGCGTCTGGATCAGGTTTTTCGCGTACACGAGAAGATAACGATAGACAGATTGCTGCAGCTTATCTATGAGCTAGACGCGCTTATTGCCATGGCCGATGTCACACTCAAATACAAACTCGTATTACCGGCTATCGAAAGCGGCCCACTTCGCGTGCACGCGGAAGGTCTGGTACATCCCTTTTTACAAAAAGCGGTGGCCAATCCTGTTGAGCTCGATCAGCAATGCAGAGCACTTTTTTTGACCGGGCCAAACATGGCCGGAAAAACCACGTATTTACGCGCGATCGCAACGGCTCTTTATCTGGCGCATCTCGGCATGGGTGTGCCTGCGCGCAGCTTTAGCTTCGTGCCTGCACAACGACTCTTCAGTACTATTTCACTCAGTGATGATCTATTGGGTGGGGTCAGCTATTTCCGGGCCGAGGCACTGCGCGTGAAAGCCGTTGCAGAGGCTGTTGCCGCGGGCTATCGCGTTATTGCGCTTATGGACGAGCCGTTCAAGGGCACCAATGTCAAAGATGCATTCGATGCGTCGTTAGCCATCCTGGAGCGTTTCGCTGCCAGAGAGGGCTGCTTGTTCATGTTCTCCTCGCATTTGATCGAACTGGGTGAAAAACTGAGTGTCAATGATCAGGTCGATTGCCGTTTTTTCAGTGCGGAAGAGAATGAGGGGCACCTGTGCTTTGATTATCTGTTACACCGGGGCGTGTCTAACCAGCGGCTCGGAATGCGAGTATTGCGCGAAGAGGGAATATTCGCGCTGTTGGACGGGATTTCAGACGATAAGTGACCGTTGTTCTCTGATTTACAGCACTCTATTTATGCGTTGTTCCAGATATCGACTAAGCGCAGTCGTTTCCGCACGGCGCGCTGCAGTTTCTTAACAATATTATTATGCGCAATTTCCTAAATCCGCTTGCGTTAAGCGTCAGCGGGTCGGCTTAGCCGTGGGGTTATCAACGGCCAGGCTTGGCACATCCTATTCGGATTAGATGGTTCCGTCGCTCAGCGTCTTGTGACGTTGTACTGTACATTTATCGGTCAGAAAAACTCGACAATAAGGCTTCAACTCTATATAGTCCGCGGCCTTTAGCCGGCGTTACTATGATGGCTAACCACACTTTTTAAACTCCCGGAATACACCTTTGATCTCTACAGCAAACATCACCATGCAATTTGGCGCTGAGCCTTTGTTTGAAAACATCTCCGCTAAATTTGATAACGGTAACCGCTACGGCCTGATTGGTGCGAATGGTTGCGGTAAATCGACGTTTATGAAAATTCTCAGTGGTGAACTGGCGCCCTCCTCTGGCAATGTCTTCATTGAGCCCGGCCGCAAGGTGGGCACGCTTAGCCAAGATCAATTCGCGTTCGAACAATACAGCGTTGTCGATACTGTCATCATGGGTGATGTTGAATTATGGAAAGTTAAGCAAGAGCGTGATCGTATCTATGCACTGGCAGAAATGTCTGAAGAAGACGGTATGGAAGTCGCCCATCTCGAAACACTGTTCGCAGAAATGGACGGCTACAGCGCTGAAAGCCGTGCCGGTGAGATTTTGTTGGAAGCAGGCATCGAAGAAGAATTCCATTACGGCTTGATGGCACAGGTCGCTCCCGGCTGGAAACTGCGAGTATTGCTGGCACAGGCGCTGTTTGCCAATCCGGATATTTTGCTATTAGACGAACCGACCAACAACTTGGATATCTATACCATCAATTGGCTTGCTGGCATTCTTAACCAGCGCAAAAGCACCATGATCATTATTTCTCACGACCGGCACTTTCTTAATTCTGTCTGCACGCATATGGCCGATATCGACTATGGCGAGTTACGTGTTTACCCTGGCAATTATGAGTATTACATGGCAGCTGCGGCATTAATCCAGGAGCAGCTATTAACCGAAAACGCGAAAAAGAGCGCAGAGATCGACGAGTTACAAGCCTTTGTTAATCGTTTTTCTGCCAACGCGTCAAAAGCTAAGCAAGCGAGTTCGCGTGCCAAAAAAATGGATAAAATCTCTCTTGATGAAGTCAAATCATCCAGCCGGGCAACGCCGTCCATTAGTTTCAAGCAAAGCAAAAAACTCCACCGTCAGGCTTTAGTATTGGAAGGCCTTTCCCATGGCTTTGACGATGACACACTGTTCAGCCGGGGTGACCTGATTTTGGAAGCAGGTGCTAGGTTGGCGGTTATCGGCGAAAATGGCGCGGGTAAAACTACGTTTTTGCGGTGCCTGATCGATGAGCTTAAAGCGAACAAAGGCGACATAAAATGGGCCGAGAATGCGACTGTCGGCTATTGCCCTCAGGACAGCAGTGCGGACTTTGACAGCGATCTCAATTTGTTTG
>CAYNZI010000532.1:0-2654 GCA_964401565.1 uncultured Spongiibacteraceae bacterium | reverse complement strand
GATCTGGATGAAATTTCATAGCAAGCTTGCGATAAGCCTGCTTGATCTCTTTGGCTTCTGCGTCGCGTTTTACGTCTAGTATTTCGTAATAGTCAGTTTTAGTCATAATGCTCTGGACTTCTAATTAGTTACCAAAATGAAAATGTCAAGGTCAGACTACTTCCTCTGGCATTGACCTAAACCGAACTGCGAAGTACAATCACAAAAAATGAAGTCTTACACAATCACTCTAGGTGGGCAATCGTTTCAAATTCGTTCTGATGCAGATGCAGAACATGTCAAGGCTCTGTCGCAGGGTATCGCCTTGCGATATGATGCCCTCAAAAAGAATGGCCCAAGATCCAGCCAGGAATTTCGTGCCATGGCCATGGTGGCAATTGTTCTGGCAGACGAGCTTCGCGAAATGAAAGAACAACGCGACGACATACGTAATAAGGCTCGCGAATTTGCCACCGAGTTAATCTCACACATTGATAAAATACTCACCGACGACGCAATTTAAAAACCACCGATTTTTCTTGCTTTTCACTAGTACCGTAGTTATCTAGTTAGAGTAATCATTCCTTTAACCTTTAGCGGTGGGAATGTTCAGATATATTTAAGAGTTCCAAAGTGACCGTGCCCTGGGCTTTGAAAAGTTTGCGATATTTACAACTTTCACCTTGGCAGGTTTATATATTTTGCCGGTTTTAACCGGATAATAAATCCGAGCGAAACACCAATCTCCGGTGTGCTCACGGTATAACTAAGGACTCTAGCATACATCTGAAGAACAATTGTTTTCTACGATGCGCCTTTGAACTTAAAGGGCGTATCTTAACCGTGATTTTTTTAGACGCTTTGTCGTAACTTCACGTTGAATATAAAAGAGGGCGAAATGGATAGCATGATTATCCTCGCTGCCGCAGCGGGAGCACTGGTTGTAGGCTTTCTGATCGGTTTCATGATCAAGCGTTCAACACAGTCAAAAGATGTAGCGGCCGAGGCCGAAAGAATTAAAAACGACGCAAAAGAGTTAAAAAAGAAAGCTGAAAAAGACGCCGCAAGCATCATCAAAGACGCGGAAATAGCTGCCAAAGAATCCAGAATCAAAGCGCTGGCCTCCACAGAAGAAGAAACCAAAAGAAACAAGGAAGACTTCAAAAAAATTGAGCAGCGTTTACGCCAACGTGAGGAAATAGTTGAAAAAAAGAAGGATCTTTTAACAAGTAAAGAAATTGAACTTTCAAAGCGCGAAGCTGGGATTGAGCGAACAGAACGCTCTCTTAGCGACAAAAGACATCAAATAGAAAAGAAATACGAAGAAGCGAAGCTAACCGTAGAGCGAAAAGCTGGCATGTCCAGGGATGACGCTAAAAACGAGTTGGTCCAATCTATAACCGATGACGCAAAACGAACATCAGCCATTCAAGTTCGCCAGATTGAAGAAGAGGCCAAAGAAGAAGCTGAGATGCGTGCCAAACGTATCGTCGGCATCGCTGTTCAACGCTATGCTGGCGAACATGTCCAGGAACGTGCAGTCTCTATTATTCATTTGCCCTCCGATGAAATGAAGGGGCGAATCATTGGACGCGAAGGACGTAATATTCGCGCTCTTGAGGCTGCGTGTGGAATAGATTTAATTGTAGACGACACCCCGGAAACAGTCGTTATTTCCGGTTTTGATCCCGTCCGACGCGAGGTTACCAGAATTGCCCTTGAGCGCCTCATTCAAGACGGAAGAATCCATCCTACGCGCATTGAAGAGGTAGTCAAAAAGGCTCAAAACGACGTCAACAAAGAAATAAAAGAAACTGGAGAGCAAGCTATATTGGAGCTGGGACTCGCCAGAGTTCATCCCGAAATTGTAAAAATACTTGGACGGTTAAAGTATCGATACAGCTACGCGCAGAATGTTTTAAGGCATTCTGTAGAGTCTGGATTCATAGCCGGAATGATGGCTGCCGAGCTGGGATTAAACCAGCGCAAAGCAAGACGCGCTGGCCTGTTACACGATATCGGAAAAGCAATGACTCACGAAATCGAAGGATCTCACGCAGTCATCGGTGCTCAATTTGCTAAAAAATACGGCGAAGACGCGCTGATTGTAAACGCCATAGCCTCGCACCACGAAGACGAGGTTCCCACAAGTATCATCGCACACTTGGTAGCAGCGGCGGATGCATTGTCAGGTGCCAGACCCGGTGCACGCAGAGAGATGCTGGAATCCTATGTCAAACGCCTCGAAGATCTGGAGAACATCTGCAAAAGCTTTGACGGTGTCCACACTTCATATGCAATACAGGCTGGCCGAGAGGTCAGGGTCCTAGTTGAAAACAATAGAATCAACGACAACGACGCCACAATGCTTGCCAAGGATATTGCCACTCGTATAGAGAGTGAGCTAACCTACCCCGGCCAAATAAAGGTAACCGTAATCAGAGAAATGCGAGCTATTGCCACAGCACGATAGAAGGCAAGAGATTAATCAATGAAAATTCTACTTGTAGGCGATATCGCCGCCAAGGCAGGTTTACACGCGAT
This sequence comes from uncultured Spongiibacteraceae bacterium, assembly GCA_964401565.1. Lineage (GTDB taxonomy): Bacteria > Pseudomonadota > Gammaproteobacteria > Pseudomonadales > Dasaniaceae > Oceanicoccus. The sequence goes on along the minus strand of CAYNZI010000532.1, from coordinate 131 downwards.
AAGACGCGCACTACCTAAACTGATCGTTGACCAAAAGGTGGATTTCGTTGTTGCCAACGGCGAAAATATCGCTGGAGGAATTGGAATAACGCCGGATCTGGCTGACGAACTGTTTGATAACGGTATCCACG
>CAYNZI010000531.1:0-2662 GCA_964401565.1 uncultured Spongiibacteraceae bacterium | reverse complement strand
AGTTACTATAGATAGCTAACGGGGAATTGCAATAGGTGCTTAGTTTGGCGCTTACTTTGCTTCTTGCATATTCAAATTTTGCGCCAAATGTATTAACGAACCCTGACATTATTCCATACCTTAAAAACCATCTCATACGCGAGTTTACATTCGGTGTCTCGTTGACGTTGTTTTCGATTTTCCTCATTGTTCGTCCGATTGACCTTCAGCGCTGGAAGCTTATTGCACTGTTGGGAACAGTCGTAGTGTCACCCTTCTGGATAGCGGCCTCTTTTGGGTTTGTGACACAGGGGATGCACGAGACTTGGCAAGGACAAGGAACAAGTGACGTCACTGCGCTAACGTTGCATGGGTCCCAGGTTATTGGCTTTTATGCGGGTCTTGCGCTTATTTACATCGGGATGAACAAAAACGGTTAAACCTGACTCATCTAAATTGAGGGTCGAGTTGAAATTCAACACGATTTTGAATCACATAGTTTTAACTTGTTTGTCCCTAGTCAATTCCATCATTAACTTTTTCTGGTATACATAATGATATAAACGTTTACTATCTTGAGATAGGTGTTTTAAATCGATATTCATATTGTTGACGACGACCGAACGACTCTTCTTATTTATTCGAAAATAGCGCACAGATGTGGGTTCAGCTCGGCATCATTTGATTGTCCAGAAAGCTACCTCCAAAGTATGAGTAGAGATGGGTATTGTCCTCCAATGCTAATTTTGAGTGATGTTGATATGCCAGGGATGAATGGTTACCAGCTAATGCGAGAGGTTAGAAAAACACACCCAAATCAGATGTTTATTATTGCTTCCAGCTCTCCTGAGATAGATAGCAAAAAGGAATTTGCTTGTTTATATTTTACAAAACCTGTGTCGGCAGATTCCTTGCAAGACGCATTATTGGCTCTTTCTCAGTGTTATAACTATGGGCCTCATGCTAAGTGCCTGTGTGCTGAGGCTTGTGTTCCCGACAATCGCCAAGCTTTCAATGTTGATAGCTGGCGATGTCCTCGTATATCACCCTAAAATTCACACAAAATCTTCCCCGGAAGTAGATGCTGATTCTGAATTTTGATCTTCTGCCACCCCGGTCAGTTATAGTATTAACCGTATATCACGGGAGACTTTCTTTCAGTATTTGATGTATTGGGTTTGAGACTTCTGCTGAGGAGAACGGGATGGGATAATAAGATCGTCAGATTCACGGCTTCGGTAACTCAGTTAATATTTCTGTACTTTACTAGTCGTAAAGCTTGAGCATTATGCTATTTCAATGAAAATGCCCGCTAAATAACGCCTCTGCACGAACGTCGCTGGGACTATTACCTGTCCATCGTGTGTAAGCTCGGCGAAAGTTTGATGCGTCGTTAAATCCCACAATATAGGCGATGGTTGACAGGGGTAGGTTGGTGTTTTTTAGATAGCGCGTAGCGTGCTCTGCGCGCACTTGGTCTAGTAACTCTTGGTATGATTGCTGTTCCTGTTCCAGCTTCCGCCGATACGTTCTGGCGCTAAAGTTCAGCATTTGTGCCAGTTGTGGCATCTGTGGGTACTGCCCTTCCAGTTTGCGCAACAGCTGTAAGCTCTGCTCAGCGACAGAATTCTTCTCCAGGTCAGTCAACAGACGGGCACACTCTTGCTCATATAAGTTGCGCAGGGCCGGGTTGGAGGAGGGTAACTCTGCCGCCATCAGGGACTGATTGAAGGAAATACGTTGGTGCCGACAATCAAAATGAACATCGTTGCCGAATATATCCGTGTAAAGGCTGCCGTGGGCTGGTTGAGAGTAAGGTAGTTCCAGTCGCATCTCTAAATCGGGCTTGTTGAGCAGGCCCTGCAACGTATTGATGATGGCACCATACATAAGCTCGCAGCTGAATTGTAGGTCCAGCTCGCCTGGTCTGCTGACAGTGGTGATAAAGCAGCGTTCGTCTTTGATTTCGAACTCAATTTCAAGAGCTGGAGACAACACATGGTAGTAGTTGAGGAAAATATCCATGACTTCGGTGAGGGTGCGACAGGTCATAAAGGCTTGACCCAATACTGCATGTGCACTCAGATTGAGACGTAGTCCTAGCTTCAATCCTAGTGCTGGGTCTTGCGTCAGTGAAAAAGCATTGGCCACAAGTTGAGTGAAGTCGCTATCACCGACTCTGGCGCCTATTGCCATGACGTCTGTTTCGGCAAGAGTAGTTCCCTGTAGCAATTTGCCCCGATCATGTCCTAGAGACTCTACCAGGTCGATCAGAATCAATACGTATTGCGCGGGCGTGCTGTTATTAATATACATAATGCCATTTGGCCACAAATGACCCCATTTTGACAAGATATTACCTTGTTGCAAAAAAAATAATCACCCATAGTGATCTCTGTACTTACCTTCAATGGAGATTTTTTGATGAAAATAGAGTGGACAAAAACCACGCCGCGTAAGATTCAAACGTTTGCGGGCGCAGACTACCCGAAGGAAAACCCTGATCTGGAAGACATTCTCACGTCTGATCAAGTCGATCATGTGGCGGAGATTTTCCAAACACCACTCTCTGGGTCTTATAACTGGAACTACACCATTCAGGATGACCGCATCAAGAAGTTGTACGATCTGGGTAAACAGTTGAACTGGGATCCCGAGATGGATATCGACTGGGATCGCCCGT
>CAYNZI010000530.1:0-2677 GCA_964401565.1 uncultured Spongiibacteraceae bacterium | reverse complement strand
AGACAACAGAACACACCTGACAATCAAGGGCCGATTAATAGTTGGACATTGGAAATCCCCATTATTCACGGCAAAAATATAGACAATCTCGAAATGCGAATTGACCAACACCTGATTGATGAAGAACAGACGGGAAACAAAGACAATGGAAAAAATTTGTGGACTGTTATGCTGGCTTTCGATCTACATACGCTCGGTAAAATGAACGTACAATTAAAAGTCATCGATATGTCGGTTTCGGCTACCGTCTGGTCACAACTAGAAAACACACATCGCGAAGTGCAACGTGAAATAAATGGTTTGAAATCTAATCTGGAAAAAGTCGGTGTCAACGTCAAGCAAGTCGATTGCCAGCTTGGACTACCGCCAAAACAGAATATGCCAATTTACAAACAACTGGTCGATGTTCGAACATGAAAAAAAATCCAACGAAAAATCCGGAAAAAAAGGCCGCCTCACTGCAGTATGACGGCTCTAACGCCCCCATTGTCAGTGCCGCCGGCACTGGCGAGATTGCCGAACAAATAATAGCGATTGCTAAACAGCACGGAATACCGCTATTTGAGAATGAAGCCTTATTAGAATTGCTCGTCAATATCGGTGTTGGAGAAGAAATCCCAGAATCACTGTATTTGTGTATCGCTCAGATAATAGCATTTGCTTACAAAATCCAGGGAAAATTTCCGGAGGGATGGGAGCCGCCCACAGACCAATCACAAACCGATACGCTGGTCAGGCGACTAACATCAGATTGATAGTGGTTAAAATAATAACGGCGTGCCTACCCTTGGCGGCCAGAAGATTGTAACAATGACAATAAGCTTGCTTCGGCTTCGGGAAGACCACATCGATCCACCAACTGTTGAACGTCCGCGCCCTGCTCAGCCATTGTAGCCGCTTGGTCATAAGGCTGAATATCAATATTACTGACGTCCATTTGCTGCTGCTTAATGGATAGTTTGAGTCTTTTTTCTACCGCAATCAGCCGCTGCCCAACACCTATCGCGGCGCCGTTAACGGCGGAAAGCTCCTCTCGCAGTGCTGCAACCCGCTCTGTGGCCACTTGCTCAGAGCTACGCAAACGATTGAACATCCAGATAAAGCCACACAACGCTAGTGACGCAACAATTAAAGCAGCGATGGGTATCAACCAGACCATATTCATGACGACTCTTTCATCTCTGACCACTCTTCCTCTGTGAGCAATTTGTTCAACTCAACCAGAATCAGTAACTCATCATTCTTCTGGCATACGCCATGAATGAACCGTGAACTGTCATCGCTTCCAACATTGGGCGCAGATTCAATTTCCGACTGGCTCAGGTAAACCACCTCCGCTACCGTATCGACTAATATACCTGTCACGGTATCGTCGGCTTCAATAATGATAATTCGAGTCTGATCGGAGATGTCACCAGCGGGTAAGCCAAAGCGATGACGTGTATCTATGACAGTGACCACATTGCCCCTGAGATTGATAATACCCAGGACATAGGAAGGCGATCCTGGCACTGGCGCTATTTCGGTGTAACGTAAAACCTCCTGCACCTGCATAACATTAATTCCATAGGTCTCCCTTCCCAATCGAAAAGTCACCCACTGCATCAAAGGCTCGCTACTGTCATTACTGGAATTTGAAGCCATAAACTCTATCTCCTAGAGCCCGCGGTCGGTCTGGGCGTGTCAAAATACAATCATCATTATATGATTACTATAGAACAAAGCACCTTTTGTGCCAGCAACGCAGGAAAATTAAAAAAACCGCCTGGGAATATCGGTCATCAATTGGATGGGGACTGGTGAAACATCGCATTTAATTCATTAACCTCGACAATAGCACAGGCCTGGTCAATGACCGCTCCGGCTAACCAACGGCGCGTAGTGAGCTCGCTGCGCCACTGAACCCCACTAACCTCCTGAGTATGCGCACCGTCTACGCTGTCAACCGCCAAACCCCAATCCATACCTCTGACAGCAACAACATAATTAAACCGCGCCCTCATGGAAGCACTATAACGATCGGCCATCACCACTTTCGCCGTGTCGATTACCGAAATACGACTGCCTTTTACCAACAACACTCCCATTGACGACACACGCTCGTCTTTGGCGCCCAGAGATTCAATGGCCATGGGATAAATACCTGCCAATTCAGCCATCGGTAACGCCAATGTCAAACCAGAGACTTTCAATAGCAGACATTCGAAACGATCCTGAGCCCAAATCGGCCGACCGTTTAACCACTGCGTCACCGGTAGCAAAAACTGGCGCTCTGCCCCCTTGGCCGCCGGCGCCCCCTTCCTCCGCTCAACACCCATCGCCCCTCTGAAATCACGAGCGGGAGTATCATTCGGCTCTGCTTCCAAAGAAATATTTGCCGCCACGACAGACTTCATATCGGTGCCGGCGACCATCGCCAGAGACGGCATGGAATCGGATGACCGTCCCCGTAGCTGCGATGTGCCCATTGGTTTTAATTTTTTCGGGGTTACCGTTTTTGTATCAACCACGCGGGGCTCAGCCGCCAGCAGTAAATCCAGATAGTCCTGCACGAAAACCTGGCTATTTTCTTCACGATTGCCGCTATCACTATCTGAAGGTTCACTACTCATAGTATAAATTCGCGGGGCTACGCCCTTAAGCCTGCTTTCTCTGTTGCTGCTGCAACAGTAGATGT
>CAYNZI010000529.1:0-2682 GCA_964401565.1 uncultured Spongiibacteraceae bacterium | reverse complement strand
ATTGGATCCAAAAATGTAGTGAAGGAAAACTATTTGGCGAGTATCGAGGTACTGATTTTATCTCGATAACGTAACTCTCGAAGAAACTCTTCCCTCTCCACTTCCTCAAATACGCCATCAACCAACGTTTGTACCGGCTGGTAGATTAACTCAGGGGAAGCCGCCTGCTGCCACGGCACAATATAGAGCACTTTAGGTTGTTCCTGATTCCCAATAACAGTACTCCGAAGCACAACGTTTGCTTCCTGCGAAAAAGTATAGGTTGAGACAAATGCGGTGATTACAAAAACAACGATTCTCATCATATAAATCTCCAATTCCTTATCGCTGAGTAGTTGCGAGGCGTCTTTCTGCGTCGATTATCCAACCGTTAATTTGTCGACCGGGCTGCTCCAGCAAATCACGATAGATTGCGTAATACGTTACCGCCTGTTCCAATCGCCCCATGTACAAATCGTAAAGAATGGCAATATTTATGTTCGCATCCGGGTATTTCGGCCAAACAACCAACGCTTCTTGATAGGCTTTCTCCGCCTCCATAAAGCGGCCCTGTTCCCGAAGAAATATCCCGTACTGATTGTAAGCGTGAATGTTTTTACTGTTTCGCTCAATCGTTTCTCTGAAGTAAATCTCCGCTTGCTCACTATTGCCAGACACACTGTGCAACAGAGCCAAATTCAAAGTAGGCCCTGACAAATTCGGATGCCGGTCAATAATCCACCGCAGTTCTTGTTCGGCAAAATCAAAATCATCGTTAACCAAAGCTTCATTTGCGTTCCTGAATCGTTCCAAAACAGTAGAAGAAACAGATTCCGTACTATCCAGATAGGGATTGATCGATGATTTTTTTTCGAGTATTTTTAGTGACGCATCGCTATTGGAAACCTGCTCATCAATGCCACCAACTTGTCTTTCTGCCACAAACTGGCAGGCCGAAGTAGCCAGAACGACAAAAAGAATGAGCCCTCTTCTTGAATACCTAATAAATCTCATTAGCATACTCCAACCGTTTTTCTTTTTTAGCATAACGTGCGGGCATTAGTCCTTCGAGTACGGTGAAACTTTGTTTCACCCATTGATCGTAGACACCCTTCCAACTTCTCTGAATATTCGTTTCATGAATATCAATGGCTTGCTCCTCAAAAGGAAATGCCTGTTCCTCGAGCAATAACTCATACTGCTCCAATGCTAGCGCATCCAGATTACCCGGCCGTTCAGAATCCATTAAGTCCCGACTCAACTGATGGTATACATCGGCAATTCGATACGTTGCCAATGTAGCGAATTCTTCCACTCCATAATCAACCAACAACTTGTACGCAGTCAGCGTCGTATTGAGTGATTTCTTTTTCTTTTTCAAGCTATATTTTAGTGGCAAAGTCAAACGCAACTTTGCGAAAGACTGGAAAATATCATCAGCCAGAATACTCGAGGAATAGGCGGCTAAATAGCGAGACCGACCCGTTCTTTCACCGGCAGCATCTCTATCAACTGAGATTATTTTTCTCAACCAAAAACGTTGTTTATCGGACTGACCAGTCTCACGGTAGAGCTCGCTGAGTTTATAGCGCGCTTCCATTGCAGTAGCATATGGGCTCGGATATGTGTTTGCATAACGTCGATAGCGAAGAATCGCTAAATTATTCTCGTCAGCTTTTTCATACAATTCAGCCGCTTGGAAAAGTGATTCCTGTTGAACCTCTGCATTGGTTGAATTCTCATAAATAGCCGTCAACTCGTTTGCAGCCCCCACCCACTGCCCACTCTGTTCATAGGCTACTACCATTTTTGCAGGAATATCGGCCGATAATGGATTATCGGGATATTCGTTACGAAAACTACCCATTACAACAATCGCTTCTGCATAACGTTCAGCCGCCATCAATGTATCGGCCGCATCGTATTGAGCCGTTATGCTAATGGTAGACATAGGTGCCACTGTGGCAACTCTCAGGAATTGGTCGATCGCCATTGATTGATCACCCAAAGCCAGTGCTCGTTCTGCCTGCTTATAGATCGACGCCGCAAGTCTATCAACAATGCCAGACCTGTTGCCATCGTTAGCGTCCAGAACCAACAGTGTTTGTTGATAGGCTTTCTCCGCCTCTGAGTAGTTTTCAAGCTCAAATTGACTGTGCCCAATCACCAGCCAGGAAGTCTTACGCAATGACTTTTCAGCCATGGGCTGTTGCTGTGTTAGTCGACCGGCAGCATCAATGGCGTGTACATATTCCTTTAGCGCAAGTAGCTCTTCTGCCGATTTAGCGAGAACTTTCATAGCCTGCGGATCACTTCTATAGGTATCTGCGAACCTCAGCTGACTGTCAATTTTTAATCGTGTCCATACTTCCTGCTCTGTCATTCCAGACGTTCCCTCTCCTTCAACGAGAGAATCAAGAATCAGGCGATAAGCGACGATCGCCGCGTAGCCAGAAACGGCTCCACGTTGGTGATCAGGGTAGTCGTACGCAACAGTTTCATAAGCTTTTATCGCCTCCCCATATACGCCCGCCTCGAAACGGCTTTCCGCCAAAAGGTAGTGCATTTCTGGAACCTGCTCATCGCTGGGGAAAGTATCAATAAATTCCTGATAATAATTTCCCGCCTGCAAATAGTCTTCAATCGCCTGTTGTTTGATCTCTGCACTATCACGAGGTTTCAGTTTGTTACTATTCGACGTTT
>CAYNZI010000528.1:0-2683 GCA_964401565.1 uncultured Spongiibacteraceae bacterium | reverse complement strand
ATTGTTGGCTATAAAATCGTCATAGGCGATAACTTCTGCGCGAATAAATCCTTTTTGGAAATCGGTGTGAATAACCGCCGCGGCCTCTGGTGCGGTAGCGCCTATCTTAACGGTCCAGGCGCGCACTTCTTTTACACCGGCAGTGAAATAGGTTTGCAGGTTTAGCAATTCGTAGCCCGCTCTGATTACCCGGTCCAGCCCCGCTTCTTCCATGCCGAGGTCTTCCAGAAACTCTGCTCGTTCATCGTCGTCAAGCTCGGCAATTTCCGATTCAAGTTTGTTGCAGATGACCACAACCACGGCATTTTCGCTCTTGGCAATTTTATTTACGGTGTCTACAAAAGGGTTATTTTCAAAGCCTTCTTCATCCACATTGGCAATATACATGGTGGGTTTAATGGTTAACAAGTGCAGGGTTTTAACCAGTGCTGTTTCATTGTCATCCAGATTGAGGGCGCGTACAGGCAGGGCTTCATTGAGGTGGGGAAGCACTTTGTCTTCCAGTAATGCCTTCATGGCAATGGATTCTTTGTCGCCGCCCTTGGCTGTGCGCACAACTTTCTGTAGTTGCTTTTCGCAGCTCTCAAGATCCGCCAGTGCCAACTCGGTGTTGATAATGTCGATGTCCGATTGAGGGTCAATTTTGTTGGCCACGTGAATTACGTTTTCATCTTCAAAACAGCGCACTACATGGGCAATGGCATCGGTTTCACGAATGTTTGCGAGAAACTGGTTGCCCAGGCCTTCGCCTTTGGATGCGCCTGCCACCAGACCGGCAATGTCCACAAACTCCATAGTGGTTGCCACTTCTCTTTCGGGCTGGATAATTTCGGCTATCAGGGTTTGGCGCGGGTCGGGAATTGGCACGATGCCTGCGTTGGGCTCAATGGTGCAAAATGGAAAGTTTTCCGCATCAATTCCCGCCTTGGTCAAAGCGTTGAACAATGTAGATTTACCAACATTAGGAAGGCCGACAATACCGCAATTAAAACCCATGAAAATTTCCTTTGTGTGTTGCGTTCAGTGCCGTTATGCAGCACTAAAACTGTGTAGTCGAGACATCGCTTTTTCTTCGTTGCCATCCAATAACAGGGGGAGGACGGCGATGGCTTCATCAATACAGGCTTCTATGCGCGTGCGATCTACCTGTGATGGTGTGCTCAGCACATACCCGGATACTTGAGATGAATGCCCCGGGTGGCCGATACCAATGCGCAGGCGGCAAAAGTTTTTGTTGTTGCCAAGGGCCGGCACGATATCTCGTAAGCCGTTGTGCCCCCCGTGGCCGCCTCCGCGTTTAAATTTGGCGACACCTGCCGGGAAGTCCAACTCATCGTGGGCAACCAGTATTTCTTCCGGTTCAATTTTGTAGAAGCGGGAGATTGCAGAAACAGCCTGGCCACTGCGATTCATAAAAGTAGTAGGCACTAAAAAGCGCAGGTCGTGGCCCGCGTAGTTGGAGCGGCCGCAATGGCCAAAAAATTTTGATTCTGCTTGCAAGGTGGTGGCGCAGCTTCGTGCCAGTTCTTCTACAAAAAGGGCACCCGCGTTGTGACGAGTACCCCGGTATTCGCTACCGGGGTTGCCCAATCCAACAATCAGTTTGATTTGTGCTGTCAACGCGGGTGTCGCTCACGCCGAGGATTTATTCCTCGCTGTCGCCATCTTCTTCAGCTGCATCATCAGCTGCATCATCAGCTGCATCTTCGTCTTCATCACCGCCGCCTTTAGGAGCGTTGATAGAGGCGATCGCGAGATCGTGGTCTTCGCCAAGTGCCAGCGCAACAGATGTCACACCTTTAGGTAAGGTAACCTCTGACAGGTGAACGATTTGGCCAGTTTCAACTTCGGCCATATCCACTTCGATATACTCGGGGATATCACCAGGCAGACACAAAATTTCAATATCGGTAGTCTGGTGCTGAACGATGCCGCCCTGGGTTTTCACACCTATAGAATCTTCTTCGTTGAGGAAGTGGATAGGCACGTGTACCTTGATAGCCACTTTGTCATCGACACGCATGAAGTCAGCGTGCATCACTGATTCTTTGGCGGGGTGACGTTGCAGGTCTTTAAGAATAGCTTTCTCTTTGGTTTTACCTACCTTGATAGTTAAAACGTGTGAGTAAAAAGCTTCGTTCTCCAGCGCCTTTTCGAAATCCTTACGGATCAGGGTAAGAGGCTGTGGATCTTTGCTTCCGCCGTAGATGATGGCAGGAACTTGATCAGCGAAACGACGCAGGCGGCGGCTCGCACCTTTCCCCATGTCCTCGCGTACTTCGGCTTGTAGTTCAAATTGGTCAGACATAGTCGTGACTCCCTTGATTAGACATTACCGTGCTTGCGACCGGCGCAGTAATGCGTTGCAGTAAACGATATTCCTATTGGAACATCGCGCTAATAGATTCCTCGTTACTAACCCGGCGCATGGATTCTGCGAGCAGGTCGGCAATAGTGAGTTCGCGAATCTTGCTCATAGCCTTCGCTTCCGCACTCAGGGGAATCGTGTCTGTTACTACCAGTTCGTCCAACTGGGAGTTCTTAATGTTCTCCAATGCGTTACCCGACAGCACCGGGTGGGTACAGTAGGCAACAACTTTGGCGGCACCGCGCTCTTTCAGAGCATCGGCTGCTTTACACAGGGTGCCAGCGGTGTCGACCATGTCGTCTACCAGCAGGCAGG
>CAYNZI010000527.1:0-2692 GCA_964401565.1 uncultured Spongiibacteraceae bacterium | reverse complement strand
TTCTTGTCGCAGAGGATAATGTTACCAATCAGATGATAATCCGAGGGCAATTGAAGATGCTTGGATATACTGCAGATATTGTTTCGGATGGTCGGGAGGCGTTTGATCAGTTGAAAAAGTATAATTATGATTTGCTCATCACTGACATTCATATGCCCAACATGAACGGTTTGCAGCTTGCTAGCCAGATTCGCGATGCCGAAAGTGAAAATGAAAGGCCTTTGCCTATCATTGCTTTCACTGCCAATGCCATGGAGGGAGAGGCCAAACGATGCCTAGAAGCAGGAATGAATGGATTTATTTCCAAACCTGTTGTCTTGGCGGAATTACAACAAGCTTTATCGAGGTGGATGCCAGAGATCGATGACAAAAAGCCCAAAGTTGAAAAAAAATAACGATGCTAGCGGCAAAGACAGATCCGACAATGAGACAATAGATATTTCAGCCATCAAGCAGGTGGTTGATGGTGATACGGGGATTCATCGTCAACTGCTTGAAGGTTTTTCTGCCACTGCTTCAGACATCATTCGGAAAACACTGCTTGTCTACCGACATGTAGTAAGGCTTTACCGTTTCGAAAAACATCATTTTGATAAGCTATCTACTTGCAAGATCGGATCTGGAAGCGGCAACGATAAAATAGTGCCGTCTTAACTCGGTTTCCTACACTAATTGGAAGATAACCACTCCGAAAAGGGGTACACCTTGACGCGTCTCGCCTCGCAGACTTGTTGAATGATCAACCGTCGCTGTCATCACCGGCCCCTATAGATTTAACAACAACAAACCCAAAAGCAGACAAAATCCCAATCACGATATAGGTGGAATTTGATTCGCCATATAGCGCTAGAATAGTCATGCAGAGCATCCAGACAATCAGTACGGCGGCTACCCCTCCTGCCTTAAGCTTTATGCTTACATTTTTGAAGAATTCCAATCTGCCCACCTCAATAGATACCCAATAGCTTATTCAAACTTATATTCCATATGCCTGAATATTCTACCACTGTAAACCCGGGAGTGCTGAAATGAGATAGAATGAGCACCAAGAAAAATAATAACCCCAGAGTTATATTATTATTGACATATAGTAACCCCAGAGTTATAATTATTTCAACTTAAACAAATGAGGACTGGAGGTGAACAGCAAGAAACTCATAAAGATGATTGAACAGGATGGCTGGAAAGAAGAAAGGATTACCGGAAGCCACCATCACTACAAACATCCAACAAAACCCGGGCTAGTTACTATCCCTCATCCCAAAAAGGACTTACCAAAAGGAACAGTAAATAGCATTTTAAAACAAGCCGGGCTGAAATAGTCCGGCCAACATTACTAGGGTTCTGAGTTTTAGCACTCATCCCATTATGAAAAAAAAGGAAGGAGCAGACTGCAATGAGATATCCAGTAGTCGTACATCACGAAGAAGGAACCACTTTCGGTGTAACAGTGCCTGATATTCCCGGCTGTTTTTCAGCGGGAGACACAGTCGACGAAGCGCTTGATAATGTTCTCGAAGCCATAAAAGGGCATTTATCGATTCTGGCTGAAGACTTAGTCGATATACCCAAGGCCAGCTTTATATCTAATCACTTAGACAATGAGGACTATGCCGGTGGGATGTGGTGCTTTGTAGATATCGATATAGCACCCTTCCTTGGAAAGACTGAGAAAATCAATGTCACTCTGCCATCAATGGTGATCCATAGAATCGACGCCGACTTTAAAAACCGGTCCAAGTTCTTGACTGAAGCTGCGCTGAAAGCACTCGGTTAAAGTTGCGAACACTCGACTTTATACCTTGGAAACCGTTCGAGACTGTATCCGCATCGATGATAGCGCGCCATTCTCCGTCCATAACTCAAACGCAAGCACTGGACTTAACACTCCGCCGTCAATCAGCTCCTGCGCCTCAGTGTAAACGTAGGGGCTTATCACATTGGTCTCAGTGCGCAAAATGGCGTTGCTGTCGTCGCGAATTCTCAATGTTACTTCGTCACCGACTTCGCTCGAATCGCTGTTGCTGGACTGCTCTAGAATTGCTGTGTTCGTGCGATCGCGCCTATCCCACTCAACAGTACTGTCACCCGTATAAGCAGAACCAGGGCCATTGTAGACACCGTTGATTCGAATGTTTCCAGGCGGAAAAGGTTTTAGAGCCCTATCAGTGATTGTATGATTGATCGCTGTCGCACTGCCCTCCCCCAGCTCGCCTTTATCTTAGGTAGTACCTACCGCTCAGTTTTTGCTCAAGCGAAAAAGCGCGGCGGCGCAGAATATAGGCTGACAGAAAGGCAGGAAATCACAATAGCTCGACGATCTAAAGATAAATGCGAGGTTACAGGAATACCGTTCTCTCTTGATAAAAATGGTTACAGCAAGGCTCCATTTGCCCCCAGTGTCGACAGGATAGATTCGCTAAAGGGATATTCTACAAACAATACAAGGCTGGTTTGTATGTGCGTAAATTACGCCATGAATGAATGGGGGGAGTGGGTTTTAGCCCCAATAGCTTATGCGATCGCGGGGAAAAAGCTGCAGAGTTTAATTGAAATGGCGCCTGAAATGGCAGAAACAACAACAAAAGAGTTGTAATATGTTGATTTATATAGAGAATAGTGGCGGACCGGACGGGACTCGAACCCGCGACCTCCGGCGTGACAGGCCGGCATTCTAACCAGCTGAACTACC
>CAYNZI010000526.1:0-2703 GCA_964401565.1 uncultured Spongiibacteraceae bacterium | reverse complement strand
TACCTGGGTGACGCCATACCCTCTGTACCGCCGGAGAGCATGCCCCCCTGGCAAATTCTACAGCTCGCTGCACCCGTTGCCCTCCCCAATGGCGACATTGTCGAAAATAGTGTTGGGCTTTATCAGCTAATTTACGCGACAACTTCCGGCGCAGTATTCGCCTCTATGCTGGCCTACATCGCCGCACAATACTGTGATGTGCAGCTCTTTCACTTCTGGAAACGGGTTACCAAGGGCAAACATTTGTGGATACGCAATAACTTCAGCACGCTGCTCAGCCAGATGGTGGATTCTGTCATGGTAATTACAGTGACCTTTGGCGCGGCTTATTTTCGTGGAGACATGGCTTTTCACGCCCTGCTGGTGCTTATCGGCAGTAATTACCTATTCAAGGCGATTGTCGCATTACTCGATACCGGCCCCTTTTACCTTCTGGTGCACTGGCTGCGGCGATACTTGGTGCTAAGTGAAGGAGAAACTGTAGCTCAACAAATAAGTAAAATGGCACCAACACCTTCAGATTAACACTTGGGCGCCAAACAAGCTGAAATAGGGCAAGTGACCACTGGCTTGTCGTCAAGACGAATGTTCCGCGCGATGAATTGCCTTTTTTACTGCTGGTCACCGAGGCAAAAGTTGGACATAATAATCAAGTAAAGGTAGTTCTCGTTTCTAATAATAAACTAAACGGAGAGTGCTCATGTCCCATTACATGCCTTATCGTAGAACCCTGTTGGCCACCGCGACCGCAGCAGCCATATTGTTACCCGCTCAAGTTGCCAGCGCCCAGGCTCTGGAAGAGGTGATTGTCACCGCGCAAAAACGCGAGACAAATTTACAGGACACTCCTGTATCGGTTCAAGTGCTGGGTAGCGAAGCTCTGAGTGATCTCAACATTAAAGGTTTTGATGACTACATTCAGTTTTTGCCAACGGTGTCCTTTCAAAGTGCACGCCCGGGCGTATCACAGGTTTATATGCGCGGCATTTCCAGTGGCGGCGATGGTAACCACTCCGCATCAATGCCGAGTGTAGGCGTTTACCTCGATGAACAACCCATTACCACGATCAATGAAGTTCTCGACATTCACGCCTACGACATCGCAAGGATAGAAGTTCTGGCCGGCCCACAGGGCACCTTATTCGGTTCATCCAGCCAATCGGGAACACTTCGCATCATCACCAACAAGCCGGTGATCGGTGAAAGCCAAGCCGGTTACGACCTCGCGTTAAACACCGTTAAAGATGGCGACGAGGGCTATACCGCCGAAGGCTTTATCAATATCCCCATAGGCGACAACATGGCGGCCAGGGTAGTTGGCTGGTATGACAAGGCCGGCGGCTATATCGACAACGTTCATTCGCAGATAACCTTCGCTGCCAGTGGCATCACCGCCGACAACAGCGACGTAGTAGAAAAAGACTTCAATGACGTCGAAACTTCCGGCGTGCGGGCTATGTTAAAAATAGACCTGAATGAAAACTGGACAATTACTCCCGCTATCATCTACCAGAAAATGGATGCAGGTGGCGTATTCCATCACAACCCTGAAGCGCCCGGTGTTGGCGACCTGGAAACAACCGAATTCTTTGATACTTTTTATGACGAGGAGTGGTATCAGGCCAGCCTCACAGTAGAGGGAAAAATCGGTAACATGGATCTGATCTATGCCGGTGCCTACCTCGACCGTGACCGCGACAGTCAATATGACTACACCGGTTATGCCGAGTATTTAGAGGACCTTTACGGTAACTATTACGGCTATGACTGCTACCTCTATGCTGCTGACGGTGGGTGTTCAAACCCATCCCAATATGTTGACCAGGATGAAAACTGGAACCGTTTCAGCCACGAGCTGCGCCTACAGTCATCACAGGATCAGCGCTTGCGGTTTTTACTGGGAGTATTTTACCAGGAAGCCGAACACGACTTCGACCTGCAGTGGATCCCACCCGACATGAACCCCGCAGATTCGGTTATTCAAGGCGGAACCACCGTCTGGCAAACCAAGCAAATCCGCAAAGACCAGGACGAAGCCGTATTTGGCGAGGTCAGTTTTGATATTACCGACAAGCTAACCGTGCTGGGTGGTGCGCGCTACTACAGCTACGACAATGAGCTGTACGGTTTCAATGGTTTTCTGGGCCACTGCACCGGCTTCTATGATGAGAATGGCAAGTTTGTAGAAGACAGGGTCAACGGCACACCACAATACCCCTGCTTTGATACCAAGATTCTCGATGACAAAAAGAAAAATAGCGACGTCATTGGTAAATTCAACCTGACTTATACCCTGGACGACAACAAACTGGTGTACTTCACCTGGTCTGAAGGCTATCGCGCCGGTGGTGTGAACCGGGCGAGGGTTCCGGGTGTACCCTCCTATGACGAAGATTTCACCACCAACTGGGAACTTGGCTGGAAAACAAGCTGGATGGATAACCGAATGCGCTTTAACGGTGCCCTGTACTACGTAGAGTGGGATGATTTCCAGTATTCTATTCTCGACTTTGCTGTTTCCAACCTGACTATTATTCGCAACGCGGGCCAGGCAACCGTTCAGGGCGTTGAATTTGACATGGACTACGCCATAAGTGACAGCCTCACAGTATCGTTCTCTGGCGCCTACACCGATGCCGAACTGGACGACGACATTGTTAATGACGGCTCTGTTATTGCCCCCGAAGGCACCCAGCTACCCTT
>CAYNZI010000525.1:0-2710 GCA_964401565.1 uncultured Spongiibacteraceae bacterium | reverse complement strand
AGTAGTTGAAATATTAATTGTAAGAATGCGTTAAATGATTTTTGTCATTACTTGAATAAATCGCAACGTCTGTCAGGAGCACGTAGCATGAAAATCGAATCTAGGGGTCTGATCGCTGTCATGAGGGCGAATCGGACTATGGCTTTCCTTGTAATCGCCTCGGTAGTCTTTTTTGTGGCTGCACTGGTATCGCAACTGGTGGTGCAAAAAAATACTGCGCGCGACCAGAGTTATTTGCAGCTTACATCGGCACTTGAAACCCAGGCTTATCGGCTGACATCTCTATCGCGCGATGCTACGGCAGGTAATGAGGCGGCTTTTGCCGAGCTCAACTCTGTTGTCAATAATATGGATGTAAGTTGGGATGAACTGCGTCAAGGTGAGAGTCTGCGAGCGGCTCTGACGAATGAGCTGACGGACTTCAAAACCATTTGGGACGCGATTAAAGCCGATGCGGGCAATATTGTAACCAATCAAGATACCATTATCTTTCTGCATGATGTGGCGACAAACCTGAATGAGTCGCTGCCAGAGCTGCAGGCAGAGCACAATAACATTGTAGAGATACTGCTGGAAAATAATGCCCCGGCCGATCAGGTCTCAGTTGCGCAGTATCAGTCTTGGCGTGCGGAGCGTATTGGGCGAAATATCGATAAGATGTTGCGCGGTGGTGGTGATGCACGACAAGCTGCCGACCAGTTTAACCTCGATGGTAACCTCTTTGGTAAAGTATTGTCCGGCATGCAAAAAGGCGATGCTGCTATGGGCATTCCCCGTGTGACCGATTCAGAGGCGCTCGATAGTTTGGCAGAGATTGCCGATCGTTTTCAAATCGTCAGCAGTTCAGTTCGCGAAATATTTGAAGCGTCACCGGCACTCTTTAAAGTGCGTCAGTCTACCGATGCTTTAATTGATGGAATGCCTAGATTGTTGGAATCCTTGGGTGTGTTGTCAGAAAAAATTGCGCTAGGTTCTGTTTCCAGTAAATTCAATAACCAAACCACATTGATTTTTATAGCGGGCTTTATTCTTTGTCTGTTTATGGTCGGAGTGCAGTTTTGGCAAGGTACACGTAATCGTCTGTCAGAAACGGGTGAGACGAATGAGCGTAACCAAAATGCAATTTTGCGACTGCTTGATGAGCTGGCAGATCTCGCCGACGGTGACTTGACCACGACAGCAACAGTGACGGAAGACTTTACCGGTGCGATTGCCGACTCCATTAACTTTACGATTGACCAGCTGCGAATTCTGGTTGCACGAATTAATGATACCGCTGTGAGTGTATCGGGTGCGGCGCAGGAAACGCAGCAAACTGCACTACACCTCGCCGAAGCATCGGAGCATCAGGCTCAGGAAATTGCCGGAGCATCGGCTGCTGTAAATGAAATGGCAGTAACCATTGATCAGGTATCCGCCAACGCTTCAGAGTCGGCGGCGGTGGCAGAGCGATCGGTATCAATTGCGAACAACGGTTCTAAAGTGGTGCAAAATACCATTCACGGTATGGATACAATTCGTGAACAAATTCAAGATACTTCTAAGCGAATTAAACGATTGGGTGAGTCTTCTCAGGAAATTGGCGACATCGTATCTTTGATTAACGACATTGCCGACCAAACCAACATTCTTGCACTGAACGCCGCGATTCAGGCGTCTATGGCCGGTGATGCTGGTCGAGGTTTTGCGGTGGTAGCGGATGAGGTGCAGCGACTAGCGGAGCGTTCTGCAGCGGCGACTAAGCAGATTGAAGCGCTGGTGAAAACGATTCAGAACGATACCAACGAAGCGGTTATCTCTATGGAACAAACCACGTCAGAAGTGGTTCGTGGAGCTCGTCTGGCACAGGATGCGGGGGTGGCACTGGAAGAAATTGAAAATGTATCAGCCAGCTTGGCAGAATTGATTCAAAATATCTCCAACGCTGCGCGTCAGCAAGCATCATCAGCGGGTCACATATCCAATACGATGAACGTGATTCAAGAAATTACCTCACAGACCTCGGCCGGTACCGGTGCAACAGCAGCCTCTATTGGAACATTGGCGGGCATGGCTTTGGATTTACGAGAGTCCGTTGCCGGTTTCAAACTGCCAGAAGAAGGTGGTGTGGTGGAAACTCTGGAGACGTTACAGGAGTCTATTAACGACGATGCATTTGCCTCTGATAACATGGACAGAAGTGATTCGTTGCAGGCGTTTGAAGCGTTAGATGACGGTGAGGATTTTGATTTTGACGCGTTAGGTGAGGGTGATGATGAGCGTTCATCCGCATCTCTATAAACTGGCTGTAATGAACGTTTAGGTTTTGTATTGAAAGCTATGGCATTAAAACCTTGGTCACAGAAGGCTCCTGTGGACTTATCTGAGCAGCAGTTCACACAGTGGTGTGATTTGCTGGAAGAGCGAACAGGAATGCAAATTGTTGAACGACAGCGCCCCTACCTTCAAACTCAGATATTAATGCGCATGCGGGAGTTGCGGTGTAATGATTATAATAATTACTATCGGAGCATTGCAGAGGGGATTGGTGGTTTAAAAGAATGGTCGGTGTTGGTTGAACGGTTGGTTGTGAATGAAACGAGTTTTTTTAGACATCGCGCATCTATAGAGTTTGTGCGCAGTTATTTACAGAAGAATATTGATAAAAAACAGCAGATAAAAAGCTTTGATGTATGGAGTTTAGGTTGCTCAACAGGAGAGGAACCCTATA
>CAYNZI010000524.1:452-2722 GCA_964401565.1 uncultured Spongiibacteraceae bacterium | reverse complement strand
ACTATTGGTCACCACTGATAGTCGTACTGATAAAATCACACACGTTGCCGGCGGGCCCAGTTATCAAACTCCTTTGGACTCTCATATTCTTATCTGTGCTGGTATGGTCAGGACTGAATCCAAAAGATCAGTTTACCGGGTTACTTGAAGTTGCTCCCGCTATCATTGGCGCTTTGGTTCTACTATAAAGTAGGCCACTTTTTCCAGGGTTTTGTTCCCGCAATCATCGCCAGAGAAATACTGATAAGAAAACAAGTGGTTAAGGATACATATGGGACACACAGTCCGACATGGCAATAGCACTTATAGGCGTGATAATAGCTTTACTAACGCTTTCTGGCATTCACGATAAACAGCTGAATAAACATTGATCCAGCCCAGCCACATTTAGTCAAAAAAATCATCTTTATATCCAAGGAAAAATAATGAGCGATCTTCCCAACTGTCCCAACTGTAAATCAGAGTACACCTACGAAGATCGATCGCTCTATGTTTGCCCAGAATGTGGTCACGAGTGGTCAGCATCCGGTGATGCCAGTGAAAACGACGGCGAGCTCAACATTGTCGACTCCAACGGAAACCGTCTGGCCGACGGAGACACAGTGACTGTTATCAAAGACCTGAAGGTAAAAGGAACTTCGTCTGTGGTAAAAGTAGGCACAAAAGTAAAGAATATTCGGCTGGTCGAAGGCGATCACGATATAGACTGCAAAGTCACCGGTATAGGCCCGATGAAATTGAAATCTGAATTTGTAAAGAAAGTTTAATAATGCCAATTGATTATTGCAGCTTCCAATCAGAAAGGTAGTCGGTGACGGAACACCGCAAAGCTATTTCAATAGTGGAATAGCCTTATACTTACCAGCGTGATTATCTATTTTCGAACCTTTTTTCCGCGTAATCCCTCGCCTTTTTTTCTTCGCCGAGCTGGTATTTCAAATCGGCAACTGCCTGCTCTAATAGCTTCTGGGTACTTTTGGCCTGCGTTAAATCACCTTGAAGTACCTCAATATCGCTTTCCGCTTTAGCGAGTGCAGATTTCCCCGCTGAAAAGTTCTTTCCCACCCAATAGCCAATCAACAAACCGAACAACAAGGCAATAGCAAACGCTGGCCACATAATGGATCCCGATAATAAAAATTAGTTAGCCGCCGGCATTTGCCAGCGGCAGTTCGAAGAAAAGTTTTTTTGCAAAAAATCAGCTTGTTCCTGCAAAATACGGCGACTGTTTTCCAGCGCTAAAAACTCGGCAGGATTAGGCCTATAAGGTAGCGCCACCAGCTCCATGTTAACGTCACTTAAACTGCGGTCACCCTTGTACTGATTGCAGCGCCGACAGGCCGACACAACATTTTCCCAAACATCGCGACCGCCACGAGAACTGGGCACGATATGATCGCGCGTTAACAATCGCCGTTCGAAAAAATGACCACAATACATACACTGCCCATTGTCACGCTCAAATAAAGCGCGATTACTTAACAATGGGTTAGCACGTGGTCGGGCCAGCTTTTCCCCGCCACAGGCAATAATACTATTCAATTCAATAATCGAGCGCCGGCCCGATAATCGGTTGATGCCACCACGAGCCCTAAAAACAGTCTCACCTAAGGACCAACACACCAATTCCCGAGAATACAGACAGACCGCATCCTGCCAACCTATCCAGTCAATGGGATAACCAGCTTTGTTCAATCGCAATATTTGCAAGAAAGCCTCCCTCTTGATTAGTACCTTTCAAGAATAGCTCGGTAGAACAAACACCTAATACCACTGTTATTTAGATGATAGTGTGAATTCTCGGGGGTTAACCCTTCTGCTGACGTCTTAGCTTTAACTGCTCTGATTGCTTTTTGACCATATGTTGAATGAGTAATTCCTGGTCATTCGGGTTTATTTCAGTGAAATTCAGTCGCACAAAACAACGGCGATCACCATCAATTTCTTCCGGGGCCATAGCCGTGCTATCTACGACTTCCGCCATTGCCACCACATGCAATTCCCTTGGCTGCAACATAATATCCAACTTTAATAATTGCCCCTGCTTCAGCATCTCCTCATTAGAAAACGCGATACCGCAAGCACTGACATTAACCTGTCGTAGGGTGTAAGCAATTTTGTGCATCAATTCTGCATCGACATCCATTTGCTGGATAACAAAATTGAGTTTCTTATTCAGCAGGTCAAGCAACTCAGCCGCAATGGGTGTTTGCAGCTTGCAACTGTCCAAAAGTGTTGCATGCTAATTTACTGTGATATGAACAGTAAGA
>CAYNZI010000524.1:0-442 GCA_964401565.1 uncultured Spongiibacteraceae bacterium | reverse complement strand
AAATGTGAAGCATAATCAAAGTTACCGCCATGCTCATTAGACTGCCGGGAAAATACTTTTGCTTCCTCACTACCCAAAAGCTCGTAGCTGATGCCCATAGAGTCATCGATTCGGAAATAGCGGCGGCGTTCTTCTATCATATTCTTTCTTCGATTATTGACGGTATCTCACTGCAAAAAATCATTGCCGCTCAACATACTAAAATATTTCCGAGCGATCCAACTCAAATACCGGCGTATTTCCAGTACGGTCCAACTCCAGGCTCTCAAAAAGTGCAGGGTCTTGAAGTTTCAAATCACGCAATCCCGCTTTCATCATATCACTGCCAAGACCTTGCTGAATAACTATCTCCACGCGGCGATTTTTTGAGCGTCCCTCCGCATTATCATTGCTGACCAAGGGCCTAGTGTCAGCAAAGCCACTGACTTCAACACGACGGGGA
>CAYNZI010000523.1:0-2724 GCA_964401565.1 uncultured Spongiibacteraceae bacterium | reverse complement strand
GATGAACTCGCTTATATTCTGAATAACAGTGAATCCAAAGTTGTTATCACCTCGATCGAAAAGTTACCCGTTGTCCTTGATGCGATGGGAAACACACCCAATATTACTCACTGCCTGGTGGTCGGAGGAGAGTCCAATGGGAGTTGCATCAACTACGAGCAGGCAATTGCGAATTGCCCAACTACTCCAATTGGTGATGAGTCACTCGGTACATCGATGCTTTATTCCTCGGGTACCACGGGTCAGCCCAAGGGGATTGTTAGGCCACTACCACCGTTAACCCCCGGTGATTGTTTGCCTATTTTCAGTTTCTTGAGTGATCTCTGGCACTATCGCGAAGATATGATTTATCTATCCCCTGCCCCCTTGTATCATTCTGCGCCACAGGCCGCCGTTAATCTAACGATTAGAAAAGGTGGCACCGTTATCATCATGGAAAAGTTTGATCCGAGCACCTATTTAGATCTGATTGCTCAATACCAGATTAGCCACAGTCAACTTGTGCCCACCATGTTCAGTCGGATGCTGAAGCTACCTGAGAATGTTCGCGCTAAAGCAAATTTGTCATCCCTGGAAATCGCAATACATGCTGCCGCGCCCTGCCCACCACAAGTGAAAGAAGCCATGATCGACTGGTGGGGACCCATTATTCACGAATATTACGGTGCTACAGAGGGACTTGGTTTTACCTCATGCAACAGCGAAGAGTGGCTGGCCAACAAAGGGACTGTCGGTAAAGTCATGCTGGGAGAGTTACATATTCTCGATGAAGACGGTAATGAATCTTTGCCCGGTGTTCCCGGTGAGCTATGGTTCAAGACAGAGTCGGCGTTTTCTTACTTTAACAACGAGGAAAAAACCAAAGACTCTCAATCGGCTGACGGTAGCAAGAGCACTGTTGGCGACGTTGGATACGTCAAAGACGGTTTCCTTTATCTGACCGACAGATCGACCTTTATGATTATTTCTGGTGGTGTGAATATCTACCCTCAGGAAACCGAAAACCTGCTAATCGCTCATCCAAAAGTGGCCGATGCGGCGGTTTTCGGTGTACCCAACGAAGACCTTGGTGAAGAGGTTAAGGCGGTGATTCAAGTGGTGGACGGCATCGAAGCCGACGCAGCGCTGGTCGAAGAATTAATGACATTTTGCGGTTCACATCTTTCCCGTCAAAAATGCCCGCGATCAATCGATTTTCACCCGGAGCTACCGCGACTACCAACAGGCAAACTCTACAAACGCCTGTTGAAAGATCAATACTGGGCCGATCATGGCACGGGTATTCTCTGATACCCCTACCGTGGTCGGTTTATACTTAGCCTGCTGCGGTAAAAGAAGCGGTTAGTTCAGCCGCCGCAAGGTCGATAGCACCTTGCGCCTCTTCGAGCAAATCGCTCATTGAAAAAAAGCCGTGCACAACCCCATCAAAGCGCTTAACGGTTACGGTGTTGCCCGCTGCCAGTAACTTAGCGGCATAGGCCTCGCCCTCGTCTCTAAGCGGATCAAATTCAGCGGTTATGACAGTGGCCGATGGTAAGTTGGTAAGATTCTCGGCCCGTATAGGCGATATGTAGGGTGAGAGCGGATCATTGTCGTTGCCGATGTAATGCTGCCAGAACCATTCCATTGTGGCCTTGGACAGCATATAACCCTCTCCATTTTCCCGATACGAGGGCGTATCGAATGTTGCGTCAGTGACTGGATATACCAGCAACTGGTGACAGATGTGTGGCCCGTTTTCGTCACGAGCCCGCAATGCCATGACAGCACTGAGGTTACCTCCCGCACTGTCGCCACCTACCGCGATCTTATTGGCATTCACACCCAGCTCAGCCGCCTGCTTCACCACCCAATTTAACGCGGTATAACAATCATTCATTGGCGCGGGGTAAATGTGCTCAGGTGCAAGCCTGTAGTCGACCGCTACGACAACACAGCTTGCGCTGTTAGCGAGTTTTCGACAGATGCTATCATGGGTCTCAAGATCGCCAATCACCCAACCGCCACCATGAAAGTAGACCAGGCAGGGTAATATCTCTGCCGGGTTCGGGTTATAAATTCTGACCGGTACGCTGTCGGCGATAGTATCCCTGACTTCAGCTACGGCTTCTCGCGTATTCTCAGCGTTCATAGCGAGATACATGGCTCGACCATCGGCCGTCGACATTTGATGTAACTCAGGTGCCCCGGCCTCAGCCATTTGAGCGATTACTGCAGCTAGCGTTGGGTTGAGCGGCATGGATAATTCCTTATTATTGGTTGAGGCCAACGATCATAGAACATCCATATAACTGATGCCACCCATTGCCACACAGTGGATAATATCTATTTTCGCCAACACTCGCACCCCTGACCCTGATCAACTATCGGTGGTTTTATGGAGATTTCTACTGGTATCAGCGGAAACGCTCATTATCACAATTGATACATACGCCTTATTGACCCAGATCAGTTCACTTTATAGTGATAGCCGTAAAATGAAACCTGAATCAATTGGAGGAATGGACCATGAGCGCAAAAGAGACCATTAAAAGTACCCTGGACACCTTGAAAAAACAACGTGATGAACTCAACGTTAGAATTCACCTGGCCAGTATGGAAGTACGTGACGAATGGGAAGACTTAGAACGAAAATGGGAAGAGTTTGCGACAAAGTGTAATCATGTGCAAAAAGAGGTCGAACCCGTTCTTGGGGATATCCATTCTTCTGTCTCACTATTAGGG
>CAYNZI010000522.1:0-2728 GCA_964401565.1 uncultured Spongiibacteraceae bacterium | reverse complement strand
CATCGAGCTTGAGGTTCAATTTTCCAACAATTCAAGTGTTGTGACAGCTGATAACTTCCCAGAAATCACTAAAGTCGCTGAATTCATGAACGATCACCCCCAAACTCATGTTGTCATAGAAGGTCATACCGACGATACCGGTGCTGCTGATTACAACCAGGCGTTGTCGGAAAAAAGAGCTCAAGCTGTTGCCGCTATTCTCGTCGAGAGAAATGGTATCAAAACATCGCGCGTTTCAGCCAAAGGGTTTGGCGAATCATCTCCTCTGTTTGATAGCTCGACTCAAAATTATCGCGCCCAAAACCGTCGCGTTGTTGCCGTTATCAACGCCACCACTGAGACCAGACAGAAGTAATCGCTGATGGCTTAACCGACAGGAATTCAGTGGTTGTTTCGCTGAATTCCTGCTTGCCCCTTCATTCCAAAAAAAGTTTCTACCAGAATACCTACACAGTAACAATGCCTCTCTGTACCGTAGGCCCCCACAACACACCCACAACGACCTTCTAAATTGTATCGTCAGCTCAATATTTCAAACATGAGTTAGTGTTGACGTTATACAATAGTGAATTTCCCGCACGGGATAATTTAGCGTCTCACAATGACGACGTTTTTGGAGGAAAGTACGTGCGCTCGAACATTATTAGCGGCTTCTTCGCGGGTCTTTATCTATTAGGCAGTTCACTCTCAGTGGCCGACGCGCCAGTATGGAAAGTATCCAACGGTAGTGACTATTTCTATATCGGCGGCACCGTCCATGTCCTTGCAGAAGATGACTATCCACTGCCCTCCGCATTCGCCAAGGCTTATTCGACAGCTGACATACTGATACTCGAAGCCGATATAAGCAAAACTCAAACTCCCGAATTTCAACAACAGCTACTGCAAAAAATGAGGTATCCACAGGGCCTGTCACTTATTGACTTTCTGGAGCCTACCACCTTCGATGCGCTAACCGCTTACTGTGAAAGTCGCCACATCCCTTTACACAGTCTTACGCAATTCAAACCCGGTATGTTGACCGTAATGATGACAATGGCAGAACTTCAACGACTGGGTTTGGCAAGTACTGGTGTCGATCAATATTTCTACTCGCGGGCCAAAAAGGACGGTAAGACCATCCGTTATTTGGAGTCAGTCGAACAACAACTAACCCTCTTGGCCAATATGGGCAAAGGCAAAGAAAATGAATTGATTGAATACACTCTGCGAGACATCAATCGTATCGATGAGGTAATGGGCGAATTGAAAGATGCCTGGAGAGCAGGCGATTTGAACCAACTGACGAAACTCGGAATCACACCCATGCAGGAAATGGATGCAACACTCTATCGCCAACTTGCGGTCGACCGCAACAATGACTGGATGCCAAACTTATTATCGCTGTTCAACAACCAAAAGAAAGAACTGGTACTAGTGGGAGCTCTGCACCTGGCGGGTGACGACAGTGTATTGAAGCTACTTGGTGATAGCGGTTATCGGATAGAACAAATGCCATAGCTGTCAGCCACCTGACCGAGAACCACTCGTCAGAACCAGGAACACCCCGAACACGAACTGTAACTATTGTGACTCGGCGTACGTTTAGGATAAGGTAAGCGAAAAGGCAGGGAATTAGCGTGAAGAATACACTAAGTGAAGGTCAAGCATCTTCCGGAAGAGCAGAAAGCCCAACCCCGGTTATTTAAAAGCCATCTCGATGCCACCCGAATCCCTAAGGGCGGGCGTTACATCAACTCCTGCCGCGACCCCAAGGATGCCCTCTTTTCCATGTACAAATTCATGGAGGGCTGGTTTCTTGAACCCGGAGCTGTATCGTTAGACGATTTTGCTCGGGCCACATTTCTTCAGGCTGGTAGTCCGGGAAGTTCCCGTGGTGATTATTGGACCCACCTTAAGTCCTGGTGGGCACGACGTAACGACGCAGATGTACTATTTATGGCCTATGAACACATGAAAGATGATCTCGATCTGACGATACGACGGATTGCTGACTTTATTGATATTGAGTTGGATGAAGAATTACTGGCCATCACACGCGAGCACAGCTCGCTACCGTTTATGCAGAAAAACAGTGATCATTTTGACGATAGATTGATGCGAGAACGTAGTATTGCTGTAGCCGGCCTCCCCGTTGACAGTGATTCTGCCAAAGTGAGAAGTGGTCAAGTGGGTGAATCGCACCTGCAATTAAGTGCAGGAGTTGTCGCGGAGCTTGACGAACGCTGGCAGAAAAACATCACCTCTGAATTAGGGTTTGAAAACTACGCGGCTCTGATATCCAATTTATGATCTCCAGCTTATGAGCCCTGCACAGCTACTCGATCACCTTCTGATAGGGTAAACAGCATTCTCAAGATAGCGTGCCCAGCAATGCCAGAGCCTCATCGCACCACTCTATCTGCATCTTCTGCTGTCGAATACCTGCCGATAGTGCCAAGTAAATACCTTTTCTATGACTTGGCAATGTTTTGGGTTCGGCGTAGTGCCGATCGTTTATTTTCAAATACAGCGCCAATTGCCGCTGACACTGCTGTTTCCTACCGGCTATTTCACCGATTAAAGGTTCAGGGTCACAATGCCCAATGTTATATAGCTTTACATAGAGATCTTCTTTCACTGGCCGCGGCTTGGTTTCTGAAACAACCCATTCGTCCAGGGCAACTTTGCCTTCGCCGGTTAACGCATACAGTATTTTATTCGGTTTGCCCGCCTGCTCCACTGTGTG
>CAYNZI010000521.1:0-2732 GCA_964401565.1 uncultured Spongiibacteraceae bacterium | reverse complement strand
CAGCCACCTTGAACGAAGAGGCTGCTCTTCTCAATGACGAACTTGCCGCCATTGATTTACAACAGATGGGGGCGCCTGAACCATCGTCGGCAACACTACCGATAGCGGCGTTGTCGGGGCTGAGTCGAGCAAGGCAAAAAAATGTACTGCGTTATTTTTTGAAACTGAAGCAGCTGGCAATCCCCTCATCGGCCCAGTTGAACGAAGCGATTGACCAGTTGATTGGGGCCAGTGTTGATGCTGTACCATTGGTGGAATGGGCGGGGGTTCAGTTGAGGCGATTTGACCATAAAATCGTCGTGATGACATCGTTACCTAATGTAGATACGTCAAAACGATATGCCTGGAATTTGACCGATACATTAACGGTTGGAAATGCAGGTCAGTTAACCGCCATCTCTTCCCGTGGGAAGGGTATCGACTTGGCACGCCTCAACAACAGTGAACTTGTTGTTACATTCCAACAGGGTGGGGAGCGTTGTCAGCCAGCGGGTCGCAGTGGTTCGCAAACCCTGAAGAAACTGTTTCAGGAATATCAGCTAGAACCTTGGTTAAGAGACAGAATTCCTCTAATCACTTATCGGGATGAAATAATCGCAGTAGGCGATTTATGGGTCTGTGAGGGTTGGCAGGCAAAGGGCGATCGGCAGGGTATATCACTATTATGGCAGCGGCAAAATTAAATTACAGCGTACTAGTGAGAACAAGGCGTTGACGTCGTATAATTACAGCTATTACGGAAACACATCTAACGAGCCAACACTATGACAGTTCGCACCCGCATTGCTCCTTCACCGACCGGCGATCCGCATGTTGGCACGGCGTATATCGCTTTGTTCAATTTGTGCTTTGCGCGTAAGCATGGCGGGCAATTTGTCCTCCGTATTGAAGATACAGACCAGACGCGTTCGACGACGGAGTCGGAACAGATAATTTTTGACTCACTGCGCTGGATGGGACTGGACTGGGATGAGGGTCCAGATGTCGGCGGCAAATATGGCCCGTACAGGCAGAGTGAGCGGAAAGATATATATCAGAAGTATGCCTTGGAGCTAATCGACAAGGGGCACGCTTTTCGTTGTTATCGGACTGCTGACGAGTTGGATGCTCTTCGATCGGGCCTAAAGGAACAGGGCGTCAACCGTGCCTTGAAGCCCTATGACTTACAACTTCCTCGAGATGAAGTAGAAAAACGTGAAGCGGCGAATGCGCCTTACGTTATTCGAATGAACGTGCCGGTGGAAGGGAAGGTCGACATAGAGGATATGTTACGTGGCACGATGGAGCTGGACTGGCAGCTTGTCGACGCACAAATACTGTTGAAATCAGACGGCATGCCTACCTACCACTTGGCGAACGTTGTCGACGACCACTTGATGGAAATAACCCACGTATTACGTGGCGAAGAGTGGATAAATTCAGCACCCAAACACAAGTTGCTATACGAGTATTTCGGTTGGGATATGCCGGTACTCTGCCATTTACCATTGCTGCGTAATCCCGACAAATCGAAGCTGAGTAAACGTAAAAACCCAACGTCGATATTGTATTATCAGCGCATGGGTTACTTGCCTGAAGCTATGCTTAATTATCTGGGTCGAATGGGTTGGTCGATGCCCGATGAGAGTGAAAAATTTACCCTTCAGCAAATGCTCGACAATTTTGATATTCAGCGGGTAAGTCTGGGTGGTCCCATATTTGACGTAGAAAAGCTCAGTTGGCTAAACGGTATGTGGATACGGGAAGATTTATCCCTCGACCAACTAGCCGAGCGGTTGCACGACTGGGCGTTTAACCGGGATTACCTCAATAAAATACTTCCACACGCGCAACAGCGAATGGAGACGCTCAGCGACTTTACCCCGTTGGCTTCCTTTTTTACCTCTGGCATGTTGCCTGTTAATAGCCACAGCTTTGATGGTATCAAGCTGCAAGACGACGACTTGGTTCAAGCTTTGCAATTTGCCTTATGGACATTGGAAGAACTGCGTTACTGGGAGCGAGATTCACTATTCGATAGGATGAAAACTCTGGCAGATAAAATGGAGATAAAAATAAAGGACTTTTTTGCACCTTTGTTTATCGCTATATCTGGCAGCGCCGCATCAATATCGGTTATTGATTCTATGTCGATCCTTGGGCCGGACATGAGTCGGGCAAGGATTCGTTTTGCCATCGATCAGTTGGGTGGTGTGGGCAAGAAGAAATTGAAAAAGATGGAAAAATCGTATCAGGAGATAACCAGATAATACCCGTTACTGACTCATAAAGGGTAAACTGGTAGAAATGTCATCGTCACTCGAGAAATCGGCGAAAAAGCTGATGAGACGAGTGTTGTTGATAAGCATTGTCATACAAATAACTAAATGGACATAGGTGTGCTTGATAAATATTTTAGGGGAATGAACCGTTCGGTTTACGGCTTAGTTGCCATCATCTGTCTGCTCGTGGCGTCACCGGTGCACTCTCTTGGCCTAGGTCGAATGGAGGCGAGTTCGCACCTCGGGCAGCCGCTGCGTGCGCAAATTGATGTCATCATGGAAATGGAAGACTACGGACCAGACAATGTCAGAGTTCGGCAACTTAATGAAAGCGAAGCCAGTGATTTAGGTATCGATCTTCTTGGTTTCAATTCAGGGTTCCGCTTGCAAACACGAGCTCTATCTAATCGTCTAGTGATTGATGTTACCAGTTTTGATTCCCCGGATAATTATCGGCAAATTATATCCGGT
>CAYNZI010000520.1:0-2733 GCA_964401565.1 uncultured Spongiibacteraceae bacterium | reverse complement strand
CTACAAAGCCATCTGGATCACGGCAGTAATACGAAAGTGAAGGCGACTGAAGACTGCCAGATTTTAACCGTGGATCTACAACAATTGGATTCGATGCTGCTCGCCGAACAAGATTATTCCATTAACTACCTGGATGAAGGTGGCGTATCGTTGGATGACGACGCGTTAATTGACGACAACTTTCAAGAGGATTGGGAGAATGTCTTCATTCGATCAAGTTTGACAGGGAATTTATCAAATACCATGATTCTTCAACTTATGTCCCAGCTTGAAAATATTACGGTTGTGGCAGGCGAAAGTATTGTCAAAGCAAACACGCCCGGAGACTATTTCTATTTGATAAAACAAGGTGCCGCCAGTGTTCAAACAGCGGCCAACGGCCCTTTCAAAGGCGAGCGTTTTCGCTTAATTGCTGGTAACTATTTTGGTGACGAAGCACTTGTTGCTAACACCACCCGCAACGCCACAGTAACAATGTCGACAGACGGGGTGCTGGGACGACTGAACATAGAAGCGTTCAATCATCTAATCAAGTGTCGACTAGTCGAGCCACTTACTCGTGAAACCCTGCGGGGTTCGACTGAAATGAAAGTGATTGATGTAAGGTTTGCCGCTGAGTTCAAACGAGATCATAAAAAAGGTGTCGAAAATATTCCAATCAGCTTTTTGCGACAGAAAATGAGTCAACTGTCATCATCACCTCTTTATATTATCACGCCAGAAAATGATCGCCGAGCAGAACTGGCAACCTATATTATGCGCCAAGCTGGATTCCAGGCATTTTACGGGTTTGAGC
This sequence comes from uncultured Spongiibacteraceae bacterium, assembly GCA_964401565.1. GTDB lineage: Bacteria > Pseudomonadota > Gammaproteobacteria > Pseudomonadales > Dasaniaceae > Oceanicoccus. The sequence continues at coordinate 1,937 of CAYNZI010000520.1, read as the reverse complement.
CATTACAAACACAAGCCTGAGACATACAGAAATAAAATACCACTAAAGTGTATTGGACCAAACTCAAGCCAGTACTTTAAAAGGCAACTTTTGAAGTACTCTGAAAGTCTGGGTTCACCTATTTTCGGACAATGTTGTTTATGCCTGCTGAGTCGGTAGTTTTGTTCCCAGCTTGGTAGCGCCCTCTATACTGTGCCCGACCGCACGCTTGCCCGCAGTATAGAGACCACTACCAAACCTCATTCTCTGCCACTTTCAACACCAGCTATGTTTATCCTCATGAATAGATAGTAGCTATAAACAGGCTGTTTTTACCCAGTGCAGGTTTAATCTAAGACGTGGTATTAAGGTAGGGCTGGCAGGGGCCTTGGTATTGAGCCCAGTTAGGGCGCGTTTAAGCTTGTCATGTTTGTCGGGGGTTTCCGTGAGGACTGTTTGAGTCCCAATTTTTCGCAGAAAAATGGTCGAGTTCCGCAGCGGCCGACAAGCATGGCAAGCTTGCGACCGGGCTCAGTGCCAAGGCCCCTGTCAGCTCGTATCGAAATTTTGATGTCCAAACTGTCGATTCGTTCGAAGCTGCTACAACTAAAATCTTAGTCCGCTGAAATCCGCTTTATATTGACTAGCGTACAGTCCCCATTCATCCATGTGGCGAAGGAAAAATGATAACTCCATTTCTGCATCATCCTGAGTAATAAATGGTCCCACCTGCAAATGTTCTCGCGTCGAGAAAAACCATTTTCCGCTTATGCAAAAGTAGCGATTAGCGCGAAATTTACTGACTTCAGTTTCTCCGTCTCTACATTCCATGACCCTTCTCCTACGTGTTAACGCACATGACTAAGTGTAAGGAATTCAACAACGATAATCATTAACACGCTATATTTTTTTGATCTATCAATAAGCAGTTTACTCAAAACATCGTATAATTCGCGGGTTGACTATCCATTTTGTGCATCTTCGCCGACGGTCTGCGATAGTAAAGCCGTGCTTCTGGACCAACATGAGTTATTAGCCCCCTCTCAAAACGCCTGGTTTTGTGGTGCGTGGCAAGTTCACAGCAGCTTTGGAAACCTTATGAAACAACTGAATCGATGCAATTGGTGTGGCAATGATGAGCTCTACCAGGCCTACCACGATAAAGAATGGGGAGTCCCGGTTTACGATGATGCGGTTTTCTTCGAGTTCCTCATTCTGGAAGGCGCTCAAGCGGGCTTATCCTGGATAACAATTCTACGGAAACGGGACGGCTATCGACAAGCTTTCGAAAACTTCGATGTTGAAAAAGTTGCTCGATTTAGCGACAAAAAACTGGAGTCATTGTTGCTCAAACCAAGCATAGTCCGCAATCGTCTGAAAGTGTTTTCTGCCCGGAGTAACGCACAAGCATTTATTAACGTTCAGAGTGAGTTCGGAAGTTTTTCAAACTATATATGGGATTTTGTCGACGGAAATTCGATCCAAAACCAGTGGGCATCCATGACATCGGTTCCCGCGACGACAACCGAATCGGACAAACTCAGCAAAGACTTGAAAAAACGAGGTTTCAAATTTGTTGGTTCTACTATTATCTATGCATTTATGCAGGCGACAGGGTTAATTAATGACCATCTAAGTTGCTGCTATCGGCGCCAGGAATTAGCCTGAAGAAATCGCTTTTCCAGCGACTCTCGTGCCACTGTAAATCAGTAAGGTAAGAAATCAAACGAGTAATTAACACGGGTCTTAATCACGCTTTCAGCCGGAAAGCGAATCAACCTAACTCGAGACAAAATTTTCCTATCCAATGCCTCATCGCCTAAGTCACTGGAAATCAACCTGGCCTCCGAGATTGAACCGTCGGGCTCAACGAGCAACTCAAATACATACTTGACCTGTAACGTCGGATCTTTACGCAAGGATCTGTTATAAATCGCGAATATGGCGCCTTTATTCTT
>CAYNZI010000519.1:0-2739 GCA_964401565.1 uncultured Spongiibacteraceae bacterium | reverse complement strand
CTTGAGCCGCTTGATGATTTGGAAACCGAAGACGAAAGCGATGCGCTGGCAACGACCGACACTACTGAGGCAGAAACACCCGTTAGCGACTCAGAGGATGATGAAAGCAAGGAGATAGGCCCATTTTTGACTGAAACAGGGCATATCTTGCTTGATGCCCTGCCGGTATATCAAACTAACAGAGTGGCTGTAAGCCGCTAAACACTAAGATCTATACTTGAGCGCCGCCTTTCAGGGCCGCTTCTTCGGTCCATAACGCGCTTGGCGGCCGCTCGCCTGCCGCGACGACCCTGAAATGCCCGGCGATCGATCGGCCGTGATTCGCGTTTCTCGGGCGCACGTGAGGGCACTATATGCCTTGAGCTGGGGCTTTTGGATGTCAGTGTGACATTAATTGGTGATGTTGTTGTAGGAAAATTAACCATTTTTGGCCTCCTTAGTACATTTTATCGACAGAAGGCCAAAATACTTTAATCATCAACGAGCCATAGTTACGCGTCCGGCCCACCACCTTCATACCACGCGAGCTTCTTTCGCAATTTAACAACGTCTCCAACGATGAGTATTGTTGGGGCACGTCCTTGTTCGTCTCTGGCTAGCGATGGCATGTTGGCTAGGTCGCTGGTTAACACTCGTTGCATAGCGGTAGTACCCTGTTGGACCAGTGCTATAGGGGTTGTTGCAGGCCGGCCGTGTGCGATTAGCTGTTCGCAGATAATGGGTAAGCCGACTAGACCCATGTAGAAAACAAGCGTCTGTTTGCCGTAAACAAGTTCACTCCAGGGCAGATCGACGCTGCCATCTTTTAAATGTCCCGTTATAAAACGTACCGATTGCGCATAGTCCCGATGAGTCAATGGGATGCCCGCATACGTTGAACAGCCGGATGCGGCTGTAATGCCCGGTACAATTTGAAAGGGTATTTTGTGCTCGGCCAGCGTTTCGATCTCTTCTCCCCCGCGACCAAAGATAAAGGGGTCTCCACCTTTGAGTCTAAGTACCCGCTTACCCTGGTTCGCCAAGGTGACTAAAAGTTCGTTAATATCGTGTTGCGGCACGGCATGGTTTGCTCTTTGCTTACCGACATAAATTCTTTCAGCGTCCCGCCGCGTTAAATCAACTATCTGGTCACTGACCAATCGATCGTAGAGTACAACATCGGCCCGCTGCATTAACCGCAGCGCTTTAAAGGTCAGTAAGTCAGGGTCGCCTGGTCCTGCTCCCACAAGATAGACTTCGCCTTTACCACTCCAAGGGTGGCTGGTATCCATTTGTTGTTCAAGCATGTCTGCTGCAGCCTGATGCTTTCCGGCAAATACCATTTCGGCAACAGGGCCTTGTAAAACCTCTTCCCAGAAATTTTTACGCGCGTCGACGTCAGGCATTCGTTTTTTAACGCGATCTCGAAACTCACCGACTAATATTGCCAGCTTGCCGTAAGCAGAAGGAATGACTGATTCAATTTTTGCCCTCAACATACGGGCGAGAACAGGTGATTTTCCGCCGCTGGAGACGGCAACAATAATCGGAGAGCGGTCAATTATCGACGGTAAAATAACACTGCAAAGCTCCGGTTTATCGACAACGTTAACCGGAATATGGCGATCGTGGGCGACCGTAGAAATGCGCTTATTAAGCGCTGCGTCACTACTTGCGGCAATGACAAGAAACTTTTTGTCCATGTCGTCGTTGCGAAAGTGGCCTTCTCGCCAGCTTCCTCCCGACGATTCTGCCATTGCTTTTAGCTCAGTTGCAACCTCTATAGCGACTACATGAATCGCGGCGCCGGCGCTAACCAGCAGCCGAGCCTTCCGAGTGGCAATCTTTCCTCCGCCAACGATTAAACACGCTTTATCTGTTAGCTGGAAGAATAACGGCAAGTAGTCCATTACAGCGTTGAAACTCCGCCCATATAGGGTTTTAGTACCTCAGGTATGTTTACATGCCCGTCCGCCGTTTGGTAGTTCTCTAATATCGCGACCAGTGTTCTGCCTACCGCTAAGCCGGAGCCATTGATTGTATGCAATAATTCTGGCTTATGGGTTTCCGGGTTGCGCCATCGAGCCATCATTCTCCTAGCTTGGAAGTCGCCCATGTTACTGCATGAAGAAATTTCGCGGTATTTTTGCTGCCCAGGCAACCAGACTTCCAGGTCATAGGTTTTACGGGCAGAAAACCCAAGATCGCCGCCACACAGAATGACTTTGCGATATGGGAGTTCCAGTAGCTGTAGAATTGCTTCAGCGTGGCCGGTCAGGTTTTCTAATTCTTCGGCCGATTGGTCGGGGCGAACCAACTTCACCAGTTCGATTTTTTCGAACTGATGCTGTCGAATCATACCGCGAGTATCTCTGCCATAACTACCTGCTTCGCTTCTAAAACACGGTGTGTGGCAGACAAAATGCAGACCATCCCCAAATTCTTTCGCTTCAAATATACGGTCTCTGGCAATGTTTGTTACCGGAACTTCAGCGGTAGGTATCAGATAATAGTCTTGCTCGCCTTCCAGCTTAAACAAATCTTCTTCGAACTTGGGTAGTTGCCCTGTTCCTCGCAGGGATTCTGCATTAACCATAAAAGGAACGTAAATTTCGCTGTAGCCATGATCGGCAATATGCGTATTGAGCATAAACTGTACCAATGCGCGATGAAGCCTGGCTGTTGCCCCGTGCATAACGGCAAAACGAGACCCTGTCAGCTTACTGGCCAAATCGAAATCGAGTCCACCTAAGTCTGTAC
>CAYNZI010000518.1:0-2741 GCA_964401565.1 uncultured Spongiibacteraceae bacterium | reverse complement strand
AGCCACCGGGGAAAGATACGTTTGCCTCCCCAAAATGCGCCAACATAGGACCCAGCACAAGAATCGAAGCTCGCATGGTTTTAACCAACTCATATGGAGCGGTTAATTCTTCAATGGTGTTAGCATGAACTTCTATGCCCAGCTTCTCATCAATAATGACATCCACACCCATACATCGCAGCAAAGCGATCATCGTGGTGACATCGTGAAGATGTGGCAAATTACGAATAGTTACCGCCTCATCACTCAGCAACGTCGCCGCCAAGATAGGCAACGCCGAATTTTTTGAGCCCGAGATGCGAATCTCACCATTCAGCCGAGCACCACCACTAATTAGTAACTTATCCATTCAATAAATACCTGTTTATCGTACTGCTAATTCGTATCACTAACGCCAGTCATGGCTACATTGTTTATTAATGACACAACGAAAACGGCTGCGGTGACTCTGCCACGCTGCATTAACAGATTATCGCTGCTGCCACTCTGTTCGGGTGTAGGTTTTCATGTTCACCGCATGAATACTGCCGTCGGCAATCAACGGATTTAATCCTGCGTACACGAGCTGCTGCTTCTTAACAGCATTGAGCCCTTCAAATACATCACCAACAACAGTCACATCAATGTGATTGCCTTCGCCAGCGACTTCGATATCACAATCTGGCAGTTGCAGCTGAAGGATCTCTTTCACTTGTTCTGGTTGCATAATAACACTCCACAGCCTATCGGCTATGCTCCAGTAGAGAATAGCTAAAAGCGAGGAATTGTACGTAAAACGGTGAATAATAGCGAGTCATGCCATCGGCAAACGACCGGCGGCATAGATCACTGGACTAACTTAGCTGCTTTTTGCTCCGGCGGTGGGATCAACCGACCAATTGTCGATAACTTTATCAATATCGCCATCATACAATCGAGCCGCTGAACTGAATTGCCCTCGGTATACAATACCTAGATTGATAGCCTCAATAGTGAGGTTGCGCAATTTCCATTCGCCACCCCGGTTTGGCCGTAATTTGTACTGGACCACAAAAGGCTTTTCAGCTTCACCAAATATATGCTGGGTGACGGTAACACTCGCATTGCCGCTAAGGTCTTCACCCTCCTGCGGAGGAAGAACATTGATTCTGTTGCCATTAAACGCCAACAAACCCTTGGCATAAGTCTGCACCAAGCCGGTACGAAAAGCGGCGCTAAATCGCTTCATCCGCGCCTTAAATGCCGCTTTTTCTTCACTGGTTTTCAGCGATGAATACATTTTTTTACTGGCGTACTGACCCATCACTCCCCTCGAAAAACCATCAAAATCGATTACACCGTCCAGCACCGATTCGATCTCACTATAGAAGCGCTGCGGGTCTTCCATGTAATAGGACTTACCCGAGGCAATAACCTCCATAACCTGCGTGGTTGTCTGCTCGACAACCTCATGTGGACCAGGGAGAACCACTGGCATCGAAGCCTCTGATTCTGCCACTGCTGCGCCCGCAAGGAGCGTGCAAAATACTAGCGCCAAATTTAGGCGAAGAATAACTCGTTGAAATGTTTTCATAACATTTGTCCTGAAAAACGCCCTGACAACTCAGCCATGGCAGGTTATGCGAATTGATACAACACACCAGCTCACGCCACTGGCTCAATCGCAATAGTGTAAGCCGAAAAAAATCCTACGAATACGGCTAAATGCATAAAAAAATCTTCTACCACCATACTCTTTGAATAAAACCCCTATATAATGCCGCCTCACCAATAACAGCGGACCTTCTAGGAACCCGGAATTAAGCCTAAGACAATAGAAACCGTTGTTTTATTCTCAATTGTTGTTATTTATTTGTTCACATAATTACCTGTAAACCCTATGACGCTAGCTATTCTTGCCATTATAATCGGCTTTGCAGGCCTAATCTGGAGTGCTGATCGCTTCGTTTGCGGTGCCGCTGGAATTGCCCGTAACATGGGTATGGCACCCATTATGATTGGTCTGACAATCGTTGCTCTGGGCACCTCTGCCCCGGAAATTATCGTCGCCATTGAGGCCTCGATGCACAATGCCAGTGACCTGGCTGTCGGTAACGCCATTGGTTCCAATTTAGCTAACATTGGCCTGGTACTGGGAATAACCGCGCTGGTTTCACCCATCCCTATTACCTCTTCGATTATTGTGCGGGAACTGCCCCTGCTACTTTTTGCCACCATGGGTGCGCTACTCTTTCTTTCAGACAACCATCTGGGCACCACTGACGGCATTGTATTCCTACTAACGCTAGGCGGTATTTTTTACTATTTGATCAACAACAAAGCCCATCAGCCCAACGTTGAAAAGGAAGCAGATGTTGAGCACATACCCGATATGCCCGCAGCCAAAGGGTGGCTGTTATTTTTTGTTGGCCTGGTTCTGCTGGTGATCAGCGCTCGTATACTGGTATGGGGAGCCAAGGATATGGCCCTCGCAATGGGGGTTAGCGATCTTGTTGTTGGTCTTACCGTAGTCGCCGTGGGCACCAGCCTGCCTGAACTGGCGGCCACAGTGGCCAGCGCCATCAAAGGCCATCACGATATAGCGCTGGGAAATATCATTGGCTCCAATCTCTTTAACCTGTTAGCGGTAATGGCTATGCCCGCGTTGATCAACCCTTCAATGCTCGAGCCAGCGGTATTCTCGAGGGACTATCTATCAATGACAGCCATCACCTTGCTGCTGGCGTCTATGCTCTATTTTCACCGCTTGCTGGCGGGCGCCA
>CAYNZI010000517.1:0-2752 GCA_964401565.1 uncultured Spongiibacteraceae bacterium | reverse complement strand
ATCTAAAAACACTGGCGCGCATGCCCATGCCCTTTGGTAAATACAAAGGCACACTGCTACTAGACCTTCCCGAAGACTATGTAATTTGGTTTAAACAAAAAGGTTTTCCAGAGGGGAAGCTCGGTGAACTCTTGGGGCTGCTCTATGAAATTAAACTTTACGGTATGGAAGAGCTACTCACGCCTTTGCGGCGTTCAACAAAACAACAGTTCTAACAGCAACGACTTAGCAGGCTCCATACTTAGACCCCAAGCCTACTCTATTCGGCTCTCACGTCACCTCACTCCACTGTTAGCCGATAATTTTAACCGTCAATAATCTGGCCCATAAATTGCTCTGTATATCATGTGTAATTGCTACGACAATATACTGACATAGAGGAACCCATGGATATTAATAGCCTTTGGCCACTGCTAGACACCTCCTTAAAAATTGCCCTAGGCGCACTCATTGCTGCCACAAGTGCTTGGTTTGCCCTGCGTTATCGCACATTTCAGCTCGGTGACAAAACCCGTCCGCACCGCCGTATCCAACTACTTGAGGAAATTTCCTCGGACGTAGGTAATGTAAGTCATATTTTTGCCAAGTACTCATCGCTGGCGATTGAATCCATACACTACGGACACCAATGGCCAAAAATCCGCAAACAAGAACTGAATAACATCAATACCGAACTGGTTGCCGAATTCAAAAAAATGGCCAACGCCGAAGCCAAATTACTTATGCTCGGCGAAAAAAGTATGGAAAAAACCCTACACCTCTACGGCGCTAAAATTGCCCATTTCAGGAAACAAGTTTATGTGGGCCGTCAAGACATCAGCACCCAAGAAATCGCCGATTTAAAACAGGCTATTAGTCTTTTACGAGAACAATTCTACGACCAACTCAGCAAGCGCTACGATCGTTTACTCAGCATGGCTTAATGCGATGCAGCTAGTGGGCTGTTATATTTCTCTGCGTTTCAACGGCGTGTTGTTAGCATAATAAATCCACGCCGCTATATTCAATACTACGATGGTAATCTTTACGGTAATATTTGGTATAAGCTACGATGTGAATTTTATGCGTGGAAAATTATCACGATGAAAATGTGGTAACCGACTGTGGAGCTGCCAAATATTACGACTGATTGTTTGGTAAAATGTACGATAGTAGATTGACGCTCTACACCTAGCTGTTAGTGATCATAATATCACCTCTAACTTGGTGGCAAAAATTAGTATGCCACTACAAAGCGAGTTTTGTGGTGGTATTTTTACTGGGTGCTTTATCAGAGACTGCAGCAACCAAGCCCAAGTCTTTCTGCAACAGCTCGCAAGCCAAGCGGAAGCTGACGCCCTGAGTCTTCATCACCCAATCGATCACCGAGCCACCCGCATCGCAACCAAGCAGTGCCAGAGGTTGGAGTTAGGCGTAATCACCAGGCTGGCGGTCTTGTCATCGTGGAAGGGGAGCACAGAGCGCGATCTTTGCCGTGCTTGTTGAGCGAGTAGCCCTGCGACGCCACCAAGCGCACCAGTGACACATCCCGCTTAATCCGCTCAATTACTTTATCTGCCAATCGTGCCATGCCCTAATTTCCCCCAATAAACCTGTCAAGATGCACATTTACTTTTTATTGTAATCATATATGCTATTTCACAACAAGTAGATTCGACAGGAGGGCTTATAGTCATGCGCAGATATTCAACTAAATGGCTGACCATGAACTTCCCCGAAAGACTGAACTCACTACGTAAAGAACACGGCTACACAGCAAGCCTTGGCGGATAGCGTCGAAATTCATGTGAGTCAGATACGGCGCTATGAGAATGGTAACACCCAGCCAACTCTTGAGGTCATACGCAAGCTAGCTGTTGCGCTTACCGTTAGTGCAGATTTGCTAGTTTTTGATAAGGATGAGCGTACGCCCAGAGAAGAGCTGAAACGTCAGTTTGAAGCGCTAAATCAGCTTGATGATGAAGAAATAAAAATCGCCAAGACGCTACTTGAAAGCCTGATTCTCAAGCACAACGCCAAACGCGCTTTTGCCGAGAGCTAAACTAGGTAAGCCATTGAGCTACAAGAAAGTCTAAGGGAAGATAGAACAGATAAAATAAACCCCGAGTTCATCACTGATACGGGATCAGGAGAGGAATTGCTCGGGGGCTGTAAATTCATATTAGGGGTTCAATAGCGGCAATGCAAGCCAATCTTGCTATACAACTCACCAAAGCTCTATCCAGTGAACGCCTCTCTGCCTACCAGCAGCGGGGCAACCAGGGCGGCAATCTTGAGCTATTCAGCCACTACGTTTGGAACATGGCCCTGAGTGAGAGTCTTTACTCGACACTGCAGGTGCTGGAAGTCACCCTGCGCAACACTATTCACGCAACGGCCAGCCAGCACTTTCAACGCGAGGACTGGTTCAACAGCACAGCGGTCATTTCATTCCAGAATGATGTCGAAGCGCTCAACAAAGCCAAACGCACTCTGCAGCGACAGCGCAAGCCCCTCGATCCCGGCCGCATCATTGCCGAACTGAACTTCGGCTTTTGGACCAGTTTACTCGACAAACGCTATGAACAAACTCTGTGGCCTCGCCTGCTAAAATCGGCCTTTCCACATATGCCCCGCCGCGCTCGCACCCGACAGATCCTATCAAGACGCTTCCACAAAATCCGCAAATTGAGAAACCGGATTTTTCATCACGAACCCATCTGGTACTGGCGGGACCTGAAGCAACAGCATCAGGATATTCTCGAAGCCATTG
>CAYNZI010000516.1:0-2754 GCA_964401565.1 uncultured Spongiibacteraceae bacterium | reverse complement strand
AATATGGGTGGTTGATTTACGGTAGAGGTGCAGTCCAAGTGAAATGATAATTCCACATATTACACCGCTTTCCACACCCAATGATAATGTCATTACAATGGTGCTCATAACCGCCAAAAAATCACCTTTTGAGTAATTCCAGGTGTGCTTTAACACCGAAAAATCTATCAAGGCACCAATGGCAATAATGATCGTAGCAGCCAATGTTGCCTTGGGCAGGAAAAACAAAATTGGCGTCAACACCAGCGACGCAATAGCGATACCTACGGCGGTGTAAATACTCGCGGCTTGAGTAACGGCCCCCGCATCAAAGTTAACCACCGAACGGGAAAAGCCACCCGTGACAGGAAAACCGCCCGACATTGCCGAAGCGATGTTGGCAGCGCCTAAGCCGATCAGCTCCTGATTGCTATCAATTTTCTCGCGCCGCTTGGCCGCCAACGTTTTTCCCACAGAAACAGATTCAACATAGCCAATAATCGATATAAAGATCGCAGGAGCCCATAATTGCTCGAACATAGCCGCCGTGAATTCAGGTATTCGTAAGAGTGGTAGTCCACTCGGTATTTGGCCCACGATAGCCACGCCCTGCTGTTCTAACGACATCCAATAAACGATAGCAATGGTTGCCAACACCCCAACCACCGGTGCGGCCTTCGTGGTCAACTGTGCCGTTCGCCCACGCAAGCCAACTTGACTCAAGAAGCCTGAGCCGTTGCTTTTTACCCACATCAAAAAAGCTAACACTGACACACCGATGGCAACCGTGGGTATATTTATCTGGCCAAAAGAAGAATACAGTGACTGCAACAATGAAATAGCATTATCGCCTTGAGCGTCTACACCCAATATATGTTTCAACTGGCTCAATGCAATAAGAATTGCGGACGCGGTAATAAAACCAGAAATAACCGGGTGAGATAGAAAATTAGCCAGAAAACCCAGCTTGAAAATACCGAGTAGTAATAAAAATAATCCGGAGAGCATCGCCAACATAATAGCGGCAGCAAGGTAATCAGCACTTCCCTGTTGAGCCATTTGACTTAACGCGGCCGCCGTCATCAAAGAAGCGATGGCAACTGGCCCGACGGACAGCGTGCGGCTTGTGCCAAAAATGGCGTACGTTATTAATGGCAGGATAGTCGCGTATAAACCCACCTCAGGCGGCAACCCTGCCAGTAGCGCGTATGCAAGCGATTGCGGGATGAGCATAATAGTGACAATGACCGCTGCTACTGAATCGCTGGCCAGGGCATCCCTATTGTAATGCTTTGCCCAGTTAACAATGGGCAAGTAACGTGTGATTCGTAACATCAACTTCAACGGTCTTTTACCGCCTTCAGTGTTTTGGGTGAAGCCAGCAATTCACGTCCTTTCAACATAGCATGCCAATAGAAGCCCGGCAAAAAATCCTTCTTTAACCACCAGGCCAATGATGTGGGATTTTTACCTTGTAGTAACCACTGGGGAAACGTTGGGAGAATTTTTCCTCCGTAACCAAACTCAGCCAATACAATTTTGCCCCGCTCAACCGTAAGCGGGCATGATCCGTAGCCGTCATAGCCGTAATGAGGCTCTTCACCCTGAATAACATCGTGGATATTCTGAGCAACAACCGGAGCCTGCTTCCGCACGGCCGCGAGTGTTTTGGCATTGGGGGTATTCACCACGTCACCCAATCCCCAAATATTGCTGAACTGCTTGTGCCGAAGCGTGTATTGATCGACATCCAACCAACCATTAGCATCGGCTAATGGACTGATAGCAATAAAGTCTGGTGCCACCTGTGGTGGGCATACATGAATCATATCAAAGCCCTGTTCAACAATGACCTCATTGTCATGCTTATCCTTACCTTTGAAATAGGCTCTTTTCAGCTCGCCATCAATTTTGAATAGCTGATGATTGTAGTGAATGCTCGTCTGGTATTTTTCCATGTAAGCTTGCAATGCCGGCACGTAAGCTTCGACACCAAATAGCACAGCACCCGCATTATAAAAATGAAGATCAATATCGGGTAATTTGTTGGTACGATACCAATGGTCAGCTGAAAGGTAGAGTGCTTTCTGGGGAGCCCCGGCACATTTAATGGGCATTGGAGGCTGGGTAAAGATTGCTTTGCCCTGTGCCAAGGATTGTACTAATTGCCAGGTGTATGGAGCTAAATCATATCGGTAATTTGAAGTCACTCCATTTTTTCCAAGATTTTCTTCTAACCCCTCAATACCAGCCCAGTTGAGCTTTAGTCCCGGGCAGACAACCAATTGCGTGTAATAGATATCCTGCCCGTCGGCCAAGCAAAGCATGTTGTCTTGTGGGACAAAGGAGACAACCGACTTTTTTATCCATGAAACGGTCTTCGGTATTAGGTCTTTACCGGGTTTTTTTGTCGACTCTGCGGTAAAAATACCGCCGCCGACCATCGTCCAACCCGGTTGGTAATAATGGTCCTCAACAGGATCAATAATGGCTATTCGAAGCGCTTTGTTACGTTTGAGAAGACTGGCGCTTACGGCGATACCCCCCGAACCTGCACCAACGACAACGATGTCATAAAGGGGTTTCGCCATCGATTGATTGTTGCTAGCCCTAACCTTTACGACCTTTGCAGAATAGTGTTTTACGCTATGACTAACGTCGTAACCCACCTTACTGGCGTGTTCGATGAGAGCATTGGGGTCTTTTCCCAATAGGGCTGAGCTTGCTGCCCACAAGTTGCAAGACCGAGTGCCGGTACGACAATAAGCCAGCACT
>CAYNZI010000515.1:0-2757 GCA_964401565.1 uncultured Spongiibacteraceae bacterium | reverse complement strand
TCTTCAATGTCGCGAACCCCTTCAACGACATCCTCGCCAGCGCGGGTCAAACTAAATCCAACAGCATTGCGCTCAAACAAACGGGCGCCAAGCATCTCTTCCAGCCGGTCGAGACGACGCAGCACTGTCGAGTGACTTACCCCAAGCTTCGTCCCTGCTGCTCGGATAGATGGCGTTCTTGCCACCATCAGAAAAAATCGATAATCATCCCAATCCATAGTGGTCTATTAATACACCGTTATTTTTGAATACAGGTATTATGTTAACACAGTTAAACCATTACTATGCGGTCCTCAAATAGACCGATAAACTATATTTTAATATATTCGGTCCTTTTTTAAAAATTACTAATGGAAGACCTTCATGAACACCGTTTTAATTTGCCTGACCATCGCAATAGCATTACCCATAGTTTTAGCATTTTCGTCGCTTAAATTCCGTGTCAGCCAGTTTGGTAAGCCCGACATCAGGGCACCTCGTGCTCAAGCCGATCAGCTTGAAGGGGCGGGACATCGGGTAGTTGCAGCTCAGCAAAATGCCTGGGAAGCTCTCATCATGTATGGATCCGCTCTCGTATTGGTGCAACTAGCCGGTGTAGCACCCGCTACCATCGCCACCGTATCAGTCGTTTTTATTGTGGCCCGGATCAGTCACGCCATTTTCTACGTTGCAGACATGGCCTCGCTTCGATTTGTTAGTTTTACAATTGGATTCGGAGCGATCGTTTGGATCATTGTTCAAGCATTTTACGCTTAATTAACCCACTCTTAGGAGCATATTATGAAATCAGTATTATTTTCGGTCATTGTAACACTCGCGATGTTTAGCCATACCGCCAACGCCAATGAGATAAAGACCAAGAGCCAAGCTTTATCTGCCTGTAAAACACAGGTTGAGGAGAGTTTTAGTGACGTTCATCGCAGTAAACTGAAGAAAGCCCGCAATAAAAAAGACCATTTCGCTGTCCGATTAATGGTCACTCATGGAGACCAGAAAGAAGCGGTTACGTGTAATGTCAACAAAGGGACTGGCGCGGTAACGATAATCAAATAACAGGCTCAGCAATCGATTGCCAACTCAAGCGCTGGCAATCGATCTTTGTCATCACTAAATAGCTTCTAGCTTAACCATCAATTCAGTATAACCCTTAACAAACGATGACCGATTTCTAACAGGTTCAGCAACCACCTCAATGTTTTTAAACCGCTTCATGATTTCTTCCCATGTTATACGAATCTGCATTTCTGCAAGTTTATTACCCATGCAACGATGAATCCCAAAACCAAAGCTGAGATGATTACGTGCTTTGGCGCGATCGATAATAAATTTGTCCGCGTCGGGAATAGCCGATTCATCACGATTTCCAGATACATACCACATCACCACTTTGTCGCCCTTCTTAATATGCTTACCGTTGAGAATAGTGTCCTCCAACGCCGTTCTGCGCATATGAGCCAATGGCGTTTGCCAGCGAATAATCTCTGCCACCATATTCGGTATTAAAGACTGATCGGCACGTAATTTGTCATATTCAGCGGGGAATTCGTTGAGTGCCAACACACCTCCGGTCAGGGAATTGCGTGTTGTATCGTTGCCGCCGACAATTAGAAGTATCAGGTTACCTAAATATTCCATTGGCTCCATATTTCGTGTCGACTCGCCGTGACACAACATCGAAATCAAGTCGCCTCTGGGCGGTTCGTTAATTCGCTGATTCCACAACTCGGTAAAATAGGTCAAACACTCCAGCAACTCTTCCCTGCGCTGATCCAGAGAGTCGACAATACCTGCCCCGGGCACCGCTGTGGCCACATCGGACCAGCGTGTCAGCTTGGCTCTATCCTCAAACGGGAAGTCAAATAACGTCGCTAACATCTGGGTTGTCAATTCAATCGATACTTTATCCACCCAGTTAAACGTCTCGCCAATCGGCAGCGAATCCAGAATAGTTTCAACTCGCTCACGAATCAGGCCTTCCATAGCCTGTAAATTAACAGGACCAACAACGGGATTAACGACGCGACGCTGTAGATCATGTTTAGGCTGATCCATCGCGATAAAATTACTTACCGTGAAATTGTCTTGTGGATTGGCAATCGTAATGCCACCCTCGGAGGAATAAATACCGTGACTGGTATCAACTTTCATAATGTCCTCAAAGCGGGTCACAGACCAATAAGGACCGTGCTCACTATTGGCACAGTAATGTACTGGATCTTCTTTTCTAAGGCGCTCAAAAAACCCCCAAAACGTATTCTGAACAAAGCGTTCATTCAAACTTACGTCTATTTCATCTAATGCGTATGCATAAGGGTCATGGATATCTCTTTCAGTACTGTCTGTTGCGGCACTCATTGGTATCTCCTAGTTGACTTCACTGATCCTGAATTTATTTTTATGACTTCATCTCAATAGGTTTTTTTACGCCAAAAACAATAGAAAGTCTACAATTTATCGGGGCTAACGAGATCTCCTTGCTATTTCGGCGATCGAAATCAATAGAAAGGGGCTTGATGCAAACAACTGCAAACAAAAAAAATAAGTTCGATCATTCTAAGCTGTAGCGGCAAACACCGTTCCAGAAAGAAGGGTGCACCACTACTATTTCTATTATTTTTTCCTAAATACAAATAGTGCCTAATTCGAACGAGCAAGCATTGCCGAAAATTCATCGGCCGTGATCGGGCGACTAAATAAATAGCCTTGTAACAAATCACAGCCCATCAATTGCAATTGTTGTTGCTGTTCTTCTGTTTC
>CAYNZI010000514.1:0-2758 GCA_964401565.1 uncultured Spongiibacteraceae bacterium | reverse complement strand
CCTCAATAGATTGTAATTCCCGATCTATTTCTGTCATTTCACAATCCAAATAGTTGAGTTCGCAGAACCCAAATAAGCTGATGCACATTAGCCATTAACAACTGACCATCAGCATGTATTTACAATAAATCCCTATGAGCCCGAACGATAGCGAAGGAATCGAACCACCTATAACCTATGGATTTTGAATGTAGCTTCTACCCATGAGCTGATTATTTCGGCTATTCGACTCAGAAATTGGCCTAGATAAGACGGCCTCCAACGGCAATATATCAAACGCAACATTGATTTCGAACAGTAACACTGTTACTGTTATCGTGCAATTTTAATGTTAACCACCTGATTTATATGAATACTAAAACCAAAACTGACCTGTTTCAGCTGCTGACTAGCTATGTGAACGAGGTGTTCGCAGAGCTACAGCTAAGTGGTGACTGGCTAGAATCTACGCAACTCCCCCTCTATTTACAGGGTGGATACTGCTACAGAAAAGCAACACTACAGGGGAAAACGTGCCTCCTCATGCTGGATAGAGGTGACGAACAGACTGATAAGGCTGCTGCTCTAAAGAAGCACCTCAAAGTCATCGGCCAGTATTTTCCCGGCCCTATTATCTATGTCGTTGAGAACACCGCATCTTTTAATCGCAAGCGCCTGGTAGAGCAGCGAATCGCCTTTATTGTGCCTGGAAAGCAGTTATACCTACCCTTTGCTGCAACCGATTTACGCGATCACTTTACGGCAACTAATCAATTCCCTGCTGCTGAGCCTAAGAAACTGGGCGCTGTCGCCCAACAGATAGTCTTACGCCAGCTTTATCAACGTGGGGATGAAGCGTTACCTGCTCAACAAATCGCCGAGCAACTTGCCGTTAGCAAAATGACCGTTTCTCGGGCGTACAGCGAACTGGCTGCCTGCGGTTTAGCTAATATCATTGCCATCGGCCGGCAAAAACAGCTGCGCTTTATTCACCATGGCCCGCAACTCTGGGAACAAGCACGGCCGTACCTGCGCAGCCCGATTAAAAAGCAACTGTGGATTGATCGCGAGGATTACGAAACCAACCAATACTCTCTAGGTATTGAAGCAGGTGAAACGGCCCTATCTGCACTGGGCATGATGATGACACCTAAACACAAGGTGATTGCCGTTAACGCAAAAGACTGGCCAGGTTTAAAAAAACTAATGCATCTCAAAGAGTTGACTCACGACTTTGGTCGGAACGGTGACAGTGTAGCCGTTGAATTGTGGCGCTATGATCCCGCCCTACTGAGCGAGCATCGTGTCGTTGATCGCATCTCCTTATATTTAAGCCTGGACGAAAAACATGATGACCGTCTGGACATCGCCAAAGATGAATTACTTGAAGGGCTATTCAAAGGACAAGGGAATAAACAATGATTCAAGGCTTGAATACGTTTAAAGAATTTTTTAAAGGCTATGAAGATCGCTATACATTGATAGGCGGCGTGGCCTGCTATCGGTCTATGGAAGATGCCGGTCTAGACTTTCGTGCCACTAAAGACCTCGACATCGTACTCTGCACTGAAGCGCTAGACGCCGAGTTTGCCCAAAGGTTTTGGACCTTCATCAAAGCCGGAAAGTACGAACACCAAGAAAAAAGTACGGGGGATAAGCAATTCTATCGCTTCACGAAGCCAGCTAGCACAGACTACCCAGTAATGCTTGAACTGTTTTCAAGAAAGCCTGAAGACATACTGCTCGAGGGTGACGCTGATCTGACGCCAATCCCAGTAGATGAAGACGTCTCCAGCTTGTCAGCGATCTTGCTGGAGAATGATTACTACCAGTGCATTCAGGACGGCAAAGAGATTCTTGATGGTGTTTCTATTTTGAAGGTTGAATACATCACCCCCTTTAAAATGAAAGCCTGGAGCGACCTCACCCAGCGTAAAGCAAACGGAGATAAGGTCGATTCAAAGAATATTAAAAAGCACAAAAACGATGTTCTGAAGATTTCACAACTGCTGAGCCCTCAGCTGCAAGTAGAACTCCCCAACTCCATCAAAGATGATATGCGCATTTTCATCGCAGGTATTGCCTATGACACGGTAGATATGAGGAACCTTGGATTAGCAGGGTTAACAATGGAGCAAATAATCGACAGCATGGAAGCAATCTACAGGCTCAATTGAGGGCGACAAACTATCCATAGTGTTTCCAAATATGGAAGCATGACCTTCTAGGATAACCCTGTAGAGTTTGCCGCTAGACTTCAAGTTTCAAAGTTTGACATCAGTAAGCATGCTAACTTTTCCTTCAGGTCTCTAAGTACCATGATCAATTAGGGGTATTTTTTCGTAAAAATATCCTTTGGCATCAGATAATTAGCTATTTCGATACCATGATGCACTGAAAAAGCATGTCATGGTATTTATCCAGATCCACAATATTAAACTGGACGATACCATGAAAAATACCATGCAGAGTGCTCTATTTGACCATGCTAGCGAGCGCCTAGCATTACCAGAAAAATAAGAAAAACCTTCAATCACTCTGGGATACGTGTTTTTCTTGCAGGTACAAGAAGATAACAGATGTTGCTTGTCAGTGCCGGTAACTACCACTCAATCGTTGCCGGAGGTTTCGAACTGATGTCGTACACCACACGGTTGATCCCGTCGATCTCGTTGATGATGCGGCGGCTGATCCCCTCCAGTACGTCATGGGGGATGTGGGCAAACGTCGCGGTCATCCCGTCGACGCTTTCGACCATCCGTACCGCCACGGTGTTGTC
>CAYNZI010000513.1:0-2758 GCA_964401565.1 uncultured Spongiibacteraceae bacterium | reverse complement strand
GCCTTTTGCTGATGGGGCTTTTAGCGACATTATTTAGTTTTGATTTTTGGGTGGCTTAGAAAAGACATTACATATTGCCTAATGTTTTTTACCAAGAATGTCCGACCGAATAAAGCCCGGGAATAGAAACCGGCAATCTCCCCGTTGCCAGAGTTTTCCCAAAGAGAACTTTTGCGAGCGCATACATAGAAGTTTCTTGAATTCCGTAAGAGCAAAGATAAGTAGTGCTTCAGAAAATGCGACCAAAGCATAAGGCAAACGTAACGCCACTACAATCATAGGAATTGGTATTTTCAAAATCTTTTGTAGTGACGACTTCGCGTAGCACCCCGTAAAGGGTTAGTTGTCATTTTTTTGTGCAAGGGTGACTAAAGTCGTCACTACAAAATGCTTTCATTGAAAAATATCGTTGTTTCAGGTAAAGCGTTACATTGTTTTTACTTGCACAGCCTGTTGACTAGAAATCGACTCATAAGCAGCTAGGGTTGCTTCCAAGGCTCGTAAACCATCCAGTCCAGTGACATTCGGCGCACGATTTTCACGAATAGTCGCCACAAATTCACCAATCATGGCGTGATTCATGTCTGATCCCCAATAAGACCAGTTGGCGCGTTGTGCATCGTGGTTGTAGATATTTATATTTTGACGGAATGCATCCACAATCACAATACCACGCTGTGTAACCATCTCGAAGGTCAGTCCTCCCCAAGTGGGCCAGTATGGTGGACGACTCCAACTGGCATCAATTGTTGCAAAGACACCGTTGTTGAAGGTCAGCATTTCCAATGCGCCAGTTTCCACGCTTACTTCATCAGCATGGAAAATTCGATTGCTGCGCGCGTATACCGTTTCAACTTCAGAGTCGAGGAACCAGCGCATGATGTCTACAAGATGGACCGTATGATCCATAATTGCTCCACCGCCTGCCAGTTCGGGGTCTACGAACCAGTCACGATATTTGGTGGGTAATTCACCTTGGTTTGTTGCGTTAAAGCAGTAAATATCGCCAAAATCGCCGTTATCGATTCGAGTTTTTATTTCAATTAAAGGGGCACTAAAGCGCATGGGGAATGCTGTCATGAGTAGAACGCCAGCTTTGTCACAAGTATTTATAATAGCCTTAGCATCTTCATGGGTTGTTGCTATGGGTTTTTCACATAGGATATGTATCCCCTGCAAAGCCGCCATTTCCACTAAGGGACGATGATTGTTGTTTTCTGTACAAACGATTACACCGTCTGGTCTGGCTTCCAAAAGGGCTGTATAAGACGGAAAATAACGTGCATCATGCTGGTGAGCGATTGTCTTGCCACGTATTGCATCGTCATCTGCCACACCTAGAAGCTCCACACCATCCATCCGGCGCAGGTTAGAGATATAAGCCTCACTATGATGATGAGCGAAAGAGAGAATGCCGATTTTCATATCAAGCCTCCAACAGGGGGGGCAGGTGTACAGGCTGACCAGTTTGAGCAGATTGGATAGCGGCTTCAGCTATTTGAACGGCGGCAAGCCCATCGTTCGCGCTGACGCGGGTGGTTTTTCCATCTGCAAGAGCGTTATAAAATTCTTTAATCTGTATCGTGTAGGGGCTTTCAGAAATGGGGCTCGCAGGCAAGCCTACATCAGGGACGTCGCCCCCACTGTTTTTTAGGGTAAAATTTTGGATTGGGGTGGTATCGCTAGAATTAAACTCAATTATTCCACGATCTCCTGCGATTTCAAGACGAGTACGAAAGGTTGGCGGTGGATAAGCCCATGCCCCGGCAATATGAGATATTGCACCGGAGCGATGTCCAAGAATAACTAGGCCGTAATCAACAGGTGCGTTGGGATGATGCTCGGTCACACAGTGGGCTGAAACTGTTTCTACTTCACCTGCGATCCAGCGAGCGTAATCATAATCATGGATCATTAAATCCATGAGGATGCCACCAGATTTGATATCGTCTAAGAACCAATTGCCTGCATTTTTTTTGGGGCGATAGCTTCCACGATGCAACCGAATGACAGCAGGCTTGCCGATTTTCCCATTTACAACTTCAGTTTGTGCGAGCGCATATTCAGGGAAAAAACGGACAACATGGGCAACTAAAAGTTTCACATCCGCTTTTCGGCAGGCTCTTACTATTTCTTGTGCCTGTTTTGTGGTACGCGCGAGTGGTTTTTCGCAAACAATATCTTTACCAGCGGCAACAGCTTTGAGAATCATCTCGTGATGCAGGTGAGTAGGTGAACAGATGTCTACCACATCCACGTCGGCGAGCATAGCATCGAGGTCAGGATAATTTTTTGCGTTATATTGTTGCGCCAATGCGGTAGCATCTTGCTGTGGCTTGGCTATGAAGCCGGAAATTTGAGCGAGAGTAGTAGCCCAGCCTGCCGCATGTATTGTCCCCATGAAACCGGTACCAACTATACCTATTTTTATCATAATGCTAATTCCTTTCCAGATGCAAAACTTTTCTATATAAGATTGCTGGTCATTAAATTACTAACTCATATTACGCAAATATCGCACCGTAATTGCAAGAGCTCGAAAATTCTTTTTGGGGTCTGAGAAGTTTCCAAGTTGCAAGTGCAGGTTTTCAATGCGAATTTTACGAATAAAAGCTTTCTACATTAGCGTTGAAAAAACCGTTTTCTCTTGCTCCTTCCATTGATAGGATATTAACCTTTGGTGCTAGTTTTTAGAGAGAGAACTGCGCAATGCTCATTTTATGTGGATCTTCCTTCGGATGTAATTGAGCAAACAATT
>CAYNZI010000512.1:0-2760 GCA_964401565.1 uncultured Spongiibacteraceae bacterium | reverse complement strand
CCATTGGCGATAGTTTAACGGCAGTGACTACTGGCGTTAACTCTTACACCTCGCCGTTTTCCGTGTCACTAAATGCTACCGTTGCACGCTCACTTAGTATTGAGCTGCAGAAACAGGAAAATTATGTATTACAGATACTTGGTCGGGAGACGGCACTGTGAAATGGTTATCCCGGTTTGGCGGTATTCGCACTCGGCTGTTGGTGATTTCTATCGTTCCGGTAGTGGTAGCTGCAGTGGTTCTGTCTTGGTTTAGTCTTTTTTCCCATAACCAAAGCCTCAGTCAGGCGTTTTTTCAGTCGGGCGACTAAACGGCGGCTTATATTGCAGCGACTGCTGAATTGGGTATGTATGCTGAAGATCGGGCGACTTTACGACGGCTGGGGGACAGCGGTTTGCGAGCCCCGGCTGTAGTGAGTATTGGTTTTATAGGTAGGAATAATAATCTACTGGCCGTGGCGGGAGACGCGGATGTTCTTGGAAGAGAGACCAGAGATTCTTGTATAAAGAAGGGGCGTTGGGAAAGCGGATTGCATTGGTTTTTTTGTAAACCCGTGCTAGAAAGTGAGCAGGTTATTTCCGACTTTGAGCTGGGTGATGAAGGGCAAAAACAAGTTGCTCTTCGTCAATATGGCTGGGTGGTGTTGGCGGTTAGTCGTGAAAGTATGCTGAGGCAGCAGCAAACCAATATCCAAATATTGCTGATCGTTGCATTGCTTGTTGTTTTAGCGGCAGCCCTGCTCGCCATTAGAATTAGCCGGGGTATATCTGCACCGGTATTGTCGCTGGAAAAAACGGTAAGCGAGTTGGATTTCTGAAATTATTCTAGTCGTGCTGCAGTTGTGGGCCCGTCGGAAACGAGAGTGTTGGCAATAGGTATTAACAGGTTGGCTGGTTCGGTCTCGCAGTCTCAGGAACAGCTGGCTGAAAAAGTCGACGATGCAACACGTCGTTTAGTGACAGCGATGGAGACACTGAGTAGCAAAAATAGTGATCTCGAAAAGATCCAGCAAGATTTACAAATGGCTATGGCCGCTAAAGATCATTTTTTGGCGAGAATGAGTCACGAACTGCGAACGCCGTTAACCGCGGTGGCTGGTTTTTCCCGCTTACTTAGCCAGTCAAAATTAGATGATGAGCAAGTCGAGTACAGTCACACAATAACGGCCGCCTCTGAGTTATTGCTTGATACCATTGACGACATTCTGGATTTTTCAAAACTGCAGGCTACAGGGGTATCCATTGAGCGTATAAATTTTGATATACGGGAGGCTATGGAAGGGCTTGTTGCGATGCATGCTTATCAGGCTGAGGGCAAGTCTCTCGACCTTGTCTTGCTGATTGATCGGGATATTCCTGATTCATTGGTAGGTGACCCCACGCGTATTAAACAAATAGTTAATAATTTATTGGGTAATGCCATTAAATTCACTGATCAGGGTGAGGTGGTTTTAGCGCTCTCTCTGGAAAAGGCAATGGATGATGAGATTTTATTATCATTTGAAGTGAGGGATTCGGGCGTAGGAATTGACGAAGAAAGCCAGGCTCGACTATTCCAACCTTTTACCCAGGCAGACGATACCATCACACGCCGTTTTGGAGGCACTGGGCTAGGATTAGTGATCTGTAAACAATTGGCGGAACTGATGGGCGGTAGTATCGCAATTGACAGTCGTTTGGGTGAAGGAACATGTATGACAGTGCATTTACCTCTATCCGTTAATCAGTCTGTTCCCAATGTGCTTGTTAGTCATCCCAGTAATTTGAATATTTTGATCTATGATACCAATGTATGGAGCCGAAAATCCTTACAGAACCACTTTTTTGAAGCGGGTGCGGTGACTACAGCTGCCAGTAAAATCCAGTTACTACGTCAATTTGAACAGGCGGCCTACCCGTTCGACTTGTTAGTTCTTAGCGTTAGAAACGGGGGGATGAGAAAGGAAGCGTTGTTCGATTGGTTGTTACAGATAAGAGTTCTGTATAAAGGCCCTGTTGTGCTATTGGCTGGTAAGAGCTTAATTCACTCCGTTGAATCACAAGATAGGGCCCAAAATTATGCTCCGGTCTTCTTTGTTTCGAAACCCGCACGACACGAGGCGCTGGTCAGAGTTTTACAGCAAGTAGGTGGCGAGCCAATAGATGATCGTTCAGACTTCTCGACAAGTACCGAAAAAGTTCTCAGCGGTTTGAATATTTTGCTAGCGGAGGACAATGACTATAATCGTCGGCTGATTCAAACGGTTGTAGAGCGCCTGGGTGCAACTGTTTGGGCTGTGCCCAATGGCGAAGAAGCTGTAGATGCTTTTGAGAGACAATCATTTGATGTCGTGTTGATGGATGTCCATATGCCGGTAATGGACGGGATAAGTGCAACGGCTAAAATTGTAACGCTTGCAGGCGATGTCGGTATTCCGGTATTTGGACTTACTGCAAATGTTATGGAGAGTGAGCACGAGGCTTTACTGGCGGCGGGGGCTGTCGACATTTTCAGCAAACCTTTGAACGAGGTCGCTTTAGTCAAGGCGATATGTGAATGTACTGGACGAGGTTGTCAGCGCGCTTTGTTACAGGAAAGGCAACCACTTGATACTGTGATTAGTAAGCCGTCTTTGCGGGCGGAGCTTGCTCGCTTGTTTGCGAAAGTACGCGAAGAGATCAGGCAGGGTAAGATTGATCAGGCGGGTGATACGCTCCACGAGATGCAGGGATTGTCGGGTATATTTGGCGAGATGTTGTTAAATCAATCGATCAGCGGGCT
>CAYNZI010000511.1:0-2764 GCA_964401565.1 uncultured Spongiibacteraceae bacterium | reverse complement strand
GGGCAGATCAAGACCGGCTCGATGTCCCGCTCCGACCGCATGGCCAAATACAATGGGGTGCGATACTTTCATCATTGTTGCTTTCACGTGGAGAGAAAAAAGAACGTCGGTATTCTTTGCGTCTTCTATCTGCTCTTCAAAAAATGTGCGCAATGCTTTTGCACTCATAAACATACCATCGATGACCTCTCCTGCTAGCAGTTCGGTCTTTTCCTTTAAAACAATGGTATTGCCTTCATGCGGAACGAGCTCGATACGAACATTGCAGGCACGATCAACAGTGAGCGATTTTTCACTGGAAAAAAAATCGCCGCCTTTCATGTGAGCGACGTGAGTGCGTGATGCAGGGCTCCACGCACCCATGTGATGGGGATTATTTTTTGCAAAATTCTTAACCGAGGCAGGAGCCCGCCGATCTGAGTTGCCTTCCCGCAAGACGGGGTTGACTGCACTGCCGAGCACAGCAGCATAGCGTAAACTGATGTCTTTTTCAGCGTCTGATACAGGCTCCTCAGGATAGTTTGGAATGTCGTAGCCCTGTTGCTGGAGCTCCAAAATTGCCGCTTTCAATTGAGGTATGGAAGCGCTGATATTGGGTAGCTTGATGATGTTTGCTTCAGGTTTCATTGTCAGCGCGCCAAGTTCTAGCAAGGCATCGGGTATTTGTTGTTCCGCTGATAAATTGTCGGGGAAATTGGAAATGATACGCCCGGAAAGTGAGATGTCGCGTTTTTCGACGACGACGTCAGCCGCTTTTGTAAATGCGTTAATGATGGGTAGTAAAGAATAGGTCGCTAAAGAAGGGGCTTCGTCTGTTTCCGTATAGATGATTTTGCTGGTTTTAGTTGTCATACAGGGTTCCCGGTGTGCGTAATCATTTTATTTTCCCGGGCTTATAGCGATTTTATTGGTTGATTCTGCTTTTACCCGTGATTTTATTTCGAAGATGATTGTAGCAGCAAGCGGATCACACGGATAGATGATAATATCGTTAAAACAAACACTTAGCGGTATATTGCTCAACAAATGGCCAAAATCATCCTGCTTAACAAGCCTTTTAACGTGTTATGTCAGTTCACTGACAGTGAGGGTCGCGCAACACTCGCAGACTATGTCACGGAGAAGAAAAATTATCCGGCAGGACGCCTCGATTACGATTCCGAAGGTTTAATGATACTGACGGATAACGGCGCACTCCAGCACCAGATTAGTCACCCCAAAGCCAAGATGCCCAAAACCTACTGGGCACAAGTTGAAGGGTCGCCAACAGAGCTGGCGTTAGAGCCTCTCAGAAATGGCGTGATGCTGAAGGACGGTCCCTGCCAGCCAGCTCTAGTCAAACTGATACCCGAGCCCGATATTTGGGCTCGGTCGCCGCCAATCAGGGACCGAAAAGCGATACCAACGACCTGGATGCAATTGGTTATCACTGAGGGGCGTAATCGTCAGGTGAGACGAATGACCGCTTCTATCGGTTTTCCAACGCTGAGGTTAATTCGAGTGAAAATAGGTGAATGGTCTATCGACGGGCTGAAACCCGGAGAGTGTCGATACATCACAGTTCCAACCCCAATCAGTAATTCACCTCGACCTAAACATTCAAATCGACGGCAGAGAAGGATATAATCTCGCTTTTTTCACGTCGAATTTAACGGAAGATCATATGAAATGGGCTCCTCACGTTACTGTGGCCACGGTTGTAGAGCGAAACGGAAAGTATCTTTTAGTGGAGGAGCTGTCGAATGGTAAATTGGTCTTTAACCAACCCGCGGGCCATCTTGACCCGAATGAAACTCTCTCGGAGGCCGCTATTCGTGAAACAGTCGAAGAAACCGGATGGAAGATCCAAGTTGATGGAATCGTCGGTATCGCGCTTTATAAGTCACCTCACAATCAAGTGACTTACCATCGAACGACTTTTTTTGGGTCAGCTATCTCTCACGATCCGGAGCGTCAGCTTGATGACGGCATACATCGCGCGGTATGGATGAGCTATGAGGAAATGCACACATCGGCTGCTAGAATGCGCTCTCACTTAGTTCTAAAAGCGGTAGAGCAATATCGCAACGGCCACCGCTACCCTATCGAAGTTATCTATGAGTGATACACCCTGTGAATGACGTAGCAACCATAAATGTGAACCATCAAAAAGTCATTGTCGGCATGTCTGGCGGTGTGGATTCCTCCGTGTCCGCCCTGTTGTTGCAGCAACAGGGGTATCAGGTTGAAGGCTTATTCATGAAAAACTGGGACGAGGATGATGGGTCCGAGTACTGCACCGCCAAAGACGATCTGGCCGACGCTCAGGCTGTTTGTGACAAATTGAACATCTATTTACATACAGCCAATTTCGCGGCGGAGTACTGGGATAACGTTTTCGAACACTTTCTGGAAGAATACAAAGCCGGTAGAACGCCTAACCCAGACATTCTGTGCAACCGAGAAATCAAGTTCAAGGCATTCCTCGATTACGCCTTAATGCTGGGCGCTGATTACATAGCGACCGGACACTATGTTCGAAAACATCAAATTGGAGATCGCGCACAGTTAATTAAAGGGCTCGATAACAACAAGGACCAAAGTTATTTTCTTCATGCCGTAAGCGGTACTGAAATCGCAAAAACATTATTTCCCGTGGGTGACTTGGAAAAACCCGAAGTACGAGCTATTGCTGAGCAACACGACCTATCCACCCACAATAAGAAAGACAGTACCGGTATTTGCTTTATAGGGGAGCGACGCTTTAAGGATTTTCTGCAGCAAT
>CAYNZI010000510.1:0-2765 GCA_964401565.1 uncultured Spongiibacteraceae bacterium | reverse complement strand
CATTCTGGGGGGTAGCGCTGCTGACAACGACATCTCGGGCAACTGGCAGGTGTTTGACAAAACCCAATCGGCATCTGAGGGGGTAACGGTTTCAGTGCTCTTCCCCTCAACCGAGGTTTCGTTTGCCTATCACAATGGCTATGCCCCCACGAATACTTCAGGCGTTGTTACCAAAGTTAAGGGCCGCGTGCTCTGTGAAATTGACAACCGCCCAGCCGCGCACGTTTTGGATGAGTGGACGCAAGGCAAGGTCATCCCTGAAAGCAATAGTTATCCGATTTCAATCTTGTCGGAAAGCACCCTTAGCCCACTGGGTCGGTATTTGGACGATGTACGGGGGCTTCCGTATTTCCTGCTTGTTCACCCGAGCGAGGCTTATCAAGATGGATCCATCGGGCTTTTTTCCGACGTTCAACTTGGCGAAACCCTTACCTTGATGGAGGGCTCGATAGAAAGCTTAACGGCGCGTGCTGGCAAAGTTGCCGGCCTCTCGGCGAAGTTGGGTAATATGTCTAGTGATAATATTTCCGGTGGGCTTATGGTTTATTGCGGCGGCTGTATGCTGGCGGTCGAAGATCACATGGATGATGTGATTTCCGGGGTCCGGCACGCCTTGCCAGCCACCCCGTTTTTGGGTGTATTTACTTTTGGCGAGCAAGGCGTGGTGATTGACGGGAGTAATCACCATGGTAATCTAATGATATCCTGCATCCTATTTTCCAAAACCTGATAGCGCCATGGAAGAAAATGAGCAATTACGAGAGGCCCTGCTAGAGCTGAGAAGCCTGCGCGAAAGTGAAGCGCGCAATCTTCTGGAAACCAACGCTTTGTTAGGCAGTCTCGAAAAAATGACCATGGCAACCTCGCGGCGCGGTGCGATTTCTGCTTTGCTTTCAGATGTGGCCAATACCTTGAATTGTGAATTAGTCGGGGTGCTACAAGCACATGATAGTGGCATGGTTTTTTCACAGGCAAATATCGCTAAAATAGAGGGCCTTAACTGGCTTTCTGATCTTGAATGGCCGCGTAAAAAGCGGCGCGTAATTGAGTTGCGCATGGTGCCAATGATTGCTGAGGCTCTGCCAAAATTGTTAACGCCTTATCACGGATTGCTCTCTGTTCCCTTTGAGATTACGGGCGGGGCCACAGCCATTCTGGTATGCTTTTCAGTCAACCCCGACCACTTTACCGGCCAAGACGAGCACCTTCTTTTTCGGTTTGCGGCTTTGGCAGCACAGGCCGTTTTGGCGTTGGAATTGGAAAACCAGCGTGATGAAGCCCAAACACGCCTAAAGGCGGCACTTGCGAGCACCGATCAAGGTTTTTTGGCGATCGACCACAACGGCCGGATTGTTTTTGGCAATGACGCATTCAGAGATTGTTTTCCATGCGAAAAAGGGTGCTGGGAAGTTGGCAGTTGCTTTGTACAATCATGGCAGACCTATCTGGTTTCACAGGGGATGCTTGCGCAGCCGGCGGGGGTTCAAGCCGAAAAATACTACCTTTCATTGCTCCAAAAAGCTAATAACACTGAAACCACCCTAGCCGATGGGCGCACGATTCGAGTGAATGAACGCCCGACGATTGATGGTGGTGCCGTGGTGGTGGCAAACAATATTACCCAGCAGAAAAACGCAGAACATCAAGCCCATCAATCAGCCGCAGCTGTCGAATATGCCCGCGATGGAATCGCGATAACGGATAGGAACGGCCTGGTTATCTATATCAATCCCAGCCTAATAGCACTTTGGCAATGCTCCAGCAGTCGTGACATAATTGGGGAGCACTGGAGCCGTTTTTATACGGAAACCGATGCTAGGTTTTTTCAACGCTCGGGTCAGTCTCAACTTATGCGAGAGGGGTTTTGGCGCGGAGAAATGCACATTGGCGAAGGGAAAACCGATGCCACGGTTCATGATGTAACGCTTACCTATAAAAAGGAGGCGGGCATCGTATTGATCGCCCGCGATATTTCTGCCCGCCTGCGTAACGAACATGAGCGTGTGCGCATGCAAAAACTGCTCGACCGCGCAGAGCGGCGGGTGTCGCTTTTTCAAGTTGTCGCCGGGTTGGCACACGATTTTAACAACCTGCTGTCTACGATTACTGGTTCTGCCAGCCTGATCGCTAGTGATGATAACGCGGTCACGGCGCATGCAGATGCCAAACGTATTTCGATTGCCGGCCTGCATGCCGCAGAGTTGGTGAATAAATTTTTGGAGGTTAGTGCTCCCGTACATGTAAATAAACCGGTGGATTTAAGGGTGCTGTTGCAGGAAACAGTTGACCTTGCCAGCAGCTCAATGCGCGCCAGCTCCACCTTAGTGGCCAATTTTGGAACCGAAGCTACTTTTGCCAACACCAATCAAACAGATGTATTGCAAGTCGTCCTTAACCTGATTGTAAATGCTCAAGATGCATTGGGCCGCTCAGGTGGTGAGATTAAAGTTTCGCTACAACATGATTACAAAACGCCCAAAGGGCCGCATTTTCAGCACGGAAGGTTTCACCCTGACCGAAGTTATGTGACGATTGTTGTTGAGGACACCGGCTCTGGCATCCCTGCCGAACAGCTTGAGTCTATTTTTGCGCCATATATGACCACCAAGGGTAAGGGTGGCACCGGGTTAGGCTTGTCAATTGTGAACAGTATCGTAAGCGCCAATAAAGGCGTAGTTTGTGTTTTTTCAACTGAGCAACTAGGCACCGCATTTGCCGTTCATTGGCCCGTTGAGGTTGATGGACCCGTGGCGAATGCTGAGACG
>CAYNZI010000509.1:0-2772 GCA_964401565.1 uncultured Spongiibacteraceae bacterium | reverse complement strand
CACGCCTACAACGTCACGCCTACTTTGTCGTGACTGAGGATATTCGAAGGACTCAGAGCCAGTTACGCACAACGACAAATAAAGTCGGCTTCCTTTTGCAGCTCGGGTATTTCCGGTACTGCGGAAAATTCTTTGTGCCATCTGTGTTTCGCCGTAGGGATATTCAATACGTGAAGCAGCTTCTGGGCGTCACAGATGAATTCAATTTCGATCGTTATCCATCAGCACGAATTTTACAGCATCGATCACGTATTTTGACACTCCTGGATTGGACACCTTTCGATGAGTCCAATGCTACATTGATTGCCGAGCGCGTTCAGTTGTTGGCCCAGCAGCAATTGAAGCCAGAACAGGCATTCGCTGCTGCAATCGATTTTTGCTGGAAGCAACGCATCGAAATACCGACCTACCATCAGCTATCCACAGTGATTACCGACAGCTTCAATATTGTGGAATCTAGTCTGCTAGGCACTTTGGCAACAGAACTGCGGGAGGATGAACAAACGGCATTAGACGTGTTGCTAGCAAATCCAAAGACTCACTGGCTTCCTTTGCTCGGGAAAATCAAACAGGTTAACCAGTCATTGCGGGCCAAGGATATTCAGAAAAATGTCAACGCGTGCCAGACACTCAAAGACTACTTCGGGCAGTTTCGATCTATTTCTGACGTGCTGGATTTGAACCAACAAGCCACAGAGTACTACGCTGCATGGGTACAAAAGGCAACGCTGACACAAGTGAAACAGTTTTCCAATCCACAGAAACGTTATCTACACCTACTAGCTTTCATCAAGCACCAGTATTATTTCCGCCAGGACGTATTGATGGATATCTTCCTCAAAAGTGTCCGCACGGCCACGAATGCCGCCAATAAGAAGCTTTCCCTGAATGAGCAAAAAATGCAATCGGAGCGGCATAGAGCCATTCAAGCAATCACTGCGTCCCATAAGAATTCACGCCATCTATTGAACGAAATTACGCGTATCGTCCGATACAAAGATCAATCAGACTCTGAGAGAATGGAAAAGATTGAATGCCTGATAGATGATCACGAAGCTCTACAGGGCGCGGTCGAAGTGCTGAAACTGAAAGACTATGAGCAGATACTCGATCAACATACTGATGGCCAACGCTATTACGATACCCTGGCAAACCAATCCTTGCGCCTGCAACGGAAGGTGTCCTCAGTGCTGAAGGCTCTCGTCTTCGACAAAGCGTCATCGGAAGAGACGTTACTGGCAGCCGTGACACATTTTCAAGTGACGGATGGGAATATCGGCCACTCTTCTCCGCTGGAGTTCCTGTCAGAAAAAGAACAAGACATTGTCGTCGGAGAGAACGCATTCCGCACATCGCTGTACAAAATACTGCTTTTTCAATCCGTTGCGGATGCTGTGCGCTCAGGCAAGCTTAACCTCCAATATTCGTACCGTTATCGTGCCATACAGGATTACCTGATTCCTACCGAACGTTGGCAGAAAGAAAGAGACCGTTTGCTGGTATTGGCTGGTCTGCAGAAGTTCGCAGATGGTGCTGGCTACCTTGCGGAACTCAAAACCACGTTAGAAAACACATACCAGAGTGTCAATGGCCGCTTTGGTGAGGGGGATAATACATTCCTGTCTGTTGACGACTCTGGATATGCCAAGGTCAGCACACCAGCTACATCGTTTAGCGAGGACGGATACAATGGCACCCTGTTGAAGGAAAACGGCATCGTTCCCGTTTTACGAGTTCTTCGGGACATTAACCGAACGAGCGAATTCATCTGTTGCTTTAATCATCTAAGCCCCAAACACCACAAACTGAAACCGGGCGCCGAAACGGTACTGGCCGGTATCCTCGGCATGGGTTGTAACATTGGTATTGATAAACTGTCCCACATCTCTGTAGGCATCAACGAGAGTACGCTAAAAAATACCGTTAACTGGTGCTTTAGTCTGAAAAATATTCAGGCCGCGAACAACGTTATTGTTGGTCTAATCGACAAGCTCGCTTTATCCAATGCGTTTCGAAAATACCCGGACCAACTGCATACCAGCAGTGACGGCCGCAAGGTAAATGTTGGGGTGGATTCTCTGCACGCGAGTTATTCCTTCAAATATTTTGGCAAGGATAAAGGTGTCACGATCTATACATTTATCGATGAGCGTCATGCCCTGTTCCACTCCACAGTAATCAGTGCATCCGATAGAGAGGCCGCCTATGTCATCGATGGCCTGATGCAGAATGAGGTTATCAAGAGCGATATCCACTCGACCGATACACACGGGTTTTCTGAGGCCATTTTTACGGCGACGCATATGATTGATACGGCCTTTGCTCCACGCTTTAAGAAGATCGGCGATCAACGGCTTTATGGATTTTCCAGCAAATCCACGTATCAAAAGCGCGGTTACAGCATTGTGCCGAGTCGCACAATCAACCGGAAACTCATCCTCAACAACTGGGATGACATCCTTCGTTTTATGGCGACGATTAAGCTGCGTTATTCCAGCGCTTCACAATTGTTCAAGCGGTTAAGTTCATGCGCGAAAGATCATCCGTTGTACCGGGCGCTGAAAGAGTTTGGGCGCATTATCAAATCCCAATTTATACTGACTTACTATGACGACGTGGAGCTACGTCAACGGATCGAAAAGCAGCTAAACAAAGTGGAACTGGCTAATAACTTCTCTAAAGCCGTTTTCTTTGCGAACAGCCAGGAATTTCAGGTGGGTACCAAAGAAGAACAGGAGAAACTTAACCGCCTGAAATCCTTTGAAGATCAGG
>CAYNZI010000508.1:0-2773 GCA_964401565.1 uncultured Spongiibacteraceae bacterium | reverse complement strand
TTATTTTTCGGGCAAGGCCTGGGGTAAATCAAAGCTGGCGGTTGCTGTTAGTCCGGGAAAATCCTGGGTCGGGTTTTGGGGAGGGCTGACTTCCAGTGTAAGTTTAGCGATTATACTTTGGTTGTTATTTGATAGTGGTCGTCATAACTTGTTGCCCGTCGTGGCGATAGTTTTGGTGACGGCACTAGCGTCAGTGTTGGGTGATTTGCTGGAAAGTATGGTGAAAAGGCAACAAGGTATTAAAGATAGCGGTCGTATTCTTCCTGGGCACGGGGGCATGATGGACCGGTTGGACAGTATGACCGCAGCGGCTCCAGTGTTTGCGTTGTGTTTGCTGTTGGCAGGTTGGTAATCGATGTCTCAATCCCCGGAAAACATCACCATTCTAGGTTCTACTGGCTCCATCGGTGTCAGTACTCTCGATGTTCTGGCTAGGCATCCGGACAAGTACCGAGCCTATGCTCTGACAGCGAACACGTCGGTTGATCTTATTGTCCCTCAAATACAGCAGCATAGTCCGCGTTTTGCCGTTATGAGGGATGAGCGCGCCGCCCAGCAACTGACGGATCAATTGACCAGTCTTGGTCATACAGAGACAGAGGTGTTAGCAGGGGAGAAGGGGCTGCTACAGGTTGCTTCCGACACTTCGGTTGTTTCTGTTATGGCGGCTATCGTTGGTGCTGCGGGATTGTCTCCAACAATGGCGGCAGTAACCGCGGGAAAAAAAGTGTTGTTGGCCAACAAAGAATCACTGGTTATGGCGGGGCATTTGTTTATGCAAGCCGTCGAAAAAAGTGGCGCTACCTTGCTGCCGATCGATAGCGAACACAACGCGATATTCCAAAGTATGCCTGCACGATACCAATCGGGGCAAAGTGCGGGTCTGGTATCGGAAGGGGTGCGCAGAATTCTGTTAACAGGTTCTGGTGGCCCGTTTCGAGAATTGCCATTAGCACAGTTTTCGACAGTTACTCCGGATCAGGCCTGTGCTCATCCCAATTGGGATATGGGTCGCAAAATATCAGTGGACTCGGCCACCATGATGAATAAGGGGCTTGAGCTAATAGAAGCCTGTTGGCTATTTGATACCACGGCCGACAATATCGATATCGTGATCCATCCACAAAGCATCATTCATTCAATGGTTGAATATACCGATGGCTCAGTGTTAGCACAGCTTGGCAATCCGGATATGCGAACGCCCATCGCCCATGCGCTGGCATTCCCCAACCGAATTGATTCTGGCGTTTCCAGTCTCGATATTATTGCAACAGCTCGTTTGGATTTTGAAGCCCCTGATTACCACCGATTTCCCTGCTTGAGGCTTGCGACCGAGGCAGCTGCTGTGGGGGGGACTGCAATGGCGGTGTTAAATGCAGCGAACGAAGTGGCAGTAGATGCGTTTTTAGCCGAGAAAATTTGTTTTACGGATATACCGCTGATAATTGAGCATGTGTTAGCAGATATGACAATAATTGAACCGGACACCCTCTCACTTGTCCAAACCCAGGATGAGAATGCCAGGGTTATTGCAAGTCGATTCATAGAGGCGCTAATATCTGCCTAAGGGCACAGTTAGCCGCTTTTACAATAGATAATAAGGATTTATGGAGTTACTACAAACAATTCTGATTACCCTGGTTACCCTGGGAATAGTTGTCACCATTCACGAATTTGGCCATTTTTGGGCCGCTCGGCGTTGTGGTGTGAAAGTGTTGCGTTTTTCCATTGGGTTTGGGCAGTCACTCTATCGTTGGAATGATAAACACGGCACTGAATTTGTCATTGCCGCCATCCCGTTGGGTGGTTATGTGAAAATGTTGGATGGGCGTGAACAAGATGTCCCGGAAAAAGACCAGCCTAATGCGTTCAATAATAAGTCGGTTGGGCAGCGTCTTGCCGTTTTTGCCGCAGGCCCTATCGCTAACCTCATTCTTGCAATCGTGATCTATTGGTTCTTGTTTGTCGGTGGTGTCACTGGTGTTGTGCCGGTTATTGACACTGTCGAGCCGGGGTCAATAGCCGAGATGGCGAGTTTGGAGTCTGGGCAAGAAATTATTGCTGTTGACGGTGAGCCAACCCCCACGTGGGAGGCGTTACATTTTCGTTTATTACAGCGTATTGGTGAAAGCGGCCCCATCGAATTTTCTGTTAAGTACCCTGATTCAGACTTTGTTTATCAATCACAAGGTGAATTGAACGCCTGGCTGGCCGGGTCGGAAGCAAGAGATCTTATTGGTGGCTTGGGTTTAGGGCTTTATCGGCCAGCTATTCTTGCGACCATTGGTCAGGTGGTTGAAGCTAGCCCGGCAGAGACGGCTGGGTTGTTAGTTGACGATACTATTCTGTCTGCAAACGGTGACGAGATTGCCGATTGGGTATCATGGGTAGATTATGTGCGGGCTAGTCCAGGGAAGATCCTTGATGTCACCTATCGGCGGGATGGCAGCGAATACTCTACGCTTTTGACGCCGGCTACGTTACATGATGAAGATGGCATTGCCTACGGGCAAGTTGGTCTTGGCGTTCAGGTGCCGGAGTGGCCACCGGGAATGATCAGAAATTTCAGTTATGGCGTATTTGGCTCGTTAGTGAAATCACTGGAAAAAACCGGTTCGATGGCGTTATTTACTCTCGAGTCTATAAAAAAGATGCTGACAGGATTAATCTCCCCGAAAAACTTGAGCGGGCCGATAACCATTGCTAAAGTGGCGTCGGCTACTGCCGCTTCAGGTTTGGAATCCTATTTGGGCTTTATTGCTTTGTTTAGCAT
>CAYNZI010000507.1:0-2779 GCA_964401565.1 uncultured Spongiibacteraceae bacterium | reverse complement strand
TCTTTTTGGCGAGGCTGGTGCTATACCCGCTGAGATTGTCAAGCCGGTACGGGACGAGATAGCCTTTAACGCCACCAAGACACGGCTGAGCCTCGCTCTGGAAGGTATTGTACATACGGCAGATGATTCGGAATCAGTCGCGGTGATTGTTTCTAAGGGCCAGCAAGACCAATATTATATCGGCGATAAACTACCCGTTGGCAGTAACGTGAAATTGGCTCAGGTGCTTTTGGATCACGTGATTCTCAATAACGCGGGTCGCTATGAATCTTTGTGGTTATACGATGAAGAAAAAAGAGCAAAACAAGTCGCAGGTCGTAAACCTGTCACCAAAACGACTGCCAATAGCAAGCGTCGGGGTGTCATTATTACCGATAAGCGAAACGACGACCGCGTAACGTCTTTGGCAAATGATTATCGGGATAAGTTGTATAAAAATCCCAAGTCTTTGGCCGAGGTATTACGTATATCGCCGGCGCAAAAAGACGGGAAGCTCGTAGGTTATCGAGTTAGCCCGGGGAAAGACAGGAGACAGTTTTCGCAGTTGGGGTTTGAAAGCAACGATATTGTGACCAGTGTCAATGGTATCGTGCTCGATGAGCCCTCTAGGGCATTGGAAATCTACAAATTAATGCGAGCCGCCACCGAAGCCACATTTACCGTTGATCGCAAAGGTGATTCAATTGAAGTGTTAGTATCTCTGCAAGAGAATTCAGGGACTAATGAGTAATTCACAATGGGTTCGATACCAGACCACTCGAAGAAGGCTTACCGTACGATGCATTTGATGGCGTTTACAAAAATAGTTTTCCTGAAAAATGCTCGTTTGGCCCTTTTGTCGGCCATTGTGGCCGTTAGTGTCGGTGTGGTTGGGCCAGTCCATGCGGCAGATGAAGAAGCTGCCGCACAGCAAACGTGGACGGTTAATTTTAAAGAGACAGATATTCAAGAACTGATTCGATTTGTTGCTAAAGCATCCAAAAAGACCATTATTGTTGACCCAAAGGTGAAGGGTAAAGTACAGGTGATTTCTGCCAGCCCAGTCAATAGTGAAGAGCTCTATGCTCTTTTTTTGTCGATTCTTGAAATACATGGTTTTGCCGCTGTCGATTCCGGTGGCGTGACGCGTATTATTCCCAGCAAAGATGCTCGAACCGCACCTGTTCCAGTTATTCGCGATCAGCGGACGTCGATAACGAGTGAAATTGTTACTCAGGTTATCCAGCTCGAAAATGTATCAGCACAAAAACTTATTCCAGTGCTGAGGCCGTTAGTTCCGCAGCGTGGGCATATGGCGGCTTATGGACCAAGTAATGCAATTATCATCTCTGATACCACGGCCAACATAAACAGGATACGGCAGGTTATCGAAAGCATTGATCTGTCGGCGGTAGAGAAAACCGATATTGTTTCACTGGAACATGCATCAGCTGATGAAATTGTAAGGATGCTCCAGCAATTGCAAAAAACCGAAACAGCTAAAGGCCAGGCCGAATCCAAAAAACTCATTTTAGTAGCCGATAAGCGAACGAATAGCGTATTGGTGACCGGAGATGAACTGGAACGCCAGCGTTTAAAGTCGCTGATTACCTATCTTGATACGCCGCTGGCCCAGAGTGGTAATGTTAAAGTTATCTATTTGAAATACGCCGATGCCACCGAGCTATCGACAGTATTGAGTAAAGTCGTTCAAAACATGGAACGGATGAACGAGAATAATGACAAAACCAAAGTGGCGGGTAAAAATGCAGCAACAATAGAAGCGGATGATGGCACCAATTCACTGATTGTTACGGCAGACGCTGACACGATGCAATCTTTACTGGCTGTCGTTGCAAAATTGGATATTCGCCGTGCCCAGGTACTAGTGGAAGTGATCATCGTAGAGATGATTGACAACGATGGGCATGATCTCGGTGTTGAGTGGTTGTTCATTAACGACGGCGGGGCCTACGGTGCCTCTAACAATTCCGGGCTGGGCAGTAGGATCGCCGGGGCGGGCTTTGAAACTGACGACAACGGTGATTCAGTTGATACTCGGGCGGGTATTGCAGGAGCGATAGGGAGTGCTGCAGGTCAAGTGTTGGGTATAGGGAGGCTCGATGACGATCTTAGTTTTAATGTAGTGGTGAATGCCTTGCAGCAAAATACAAGGGCTAACATATTGTCAACG
The DNA here is from genome assembly GCA_964401565.1 of uncultured Spongiibacteraceae bacterium. Lineage (GTDB taxonomy): Bacteria > Pseudomonadota > Gammaproteobacteria > Pseudomonadales > Dasaniaceae > Oceanicoccus. The sequence continues at coordinate 606 of CAYNZI010000507.1, read as the reverse complement.
CCGTCGCTTTTGACGCTCGATAATGAAGAGGCGTCTTTCGTGGTGGGTCAAAGTATTCCTTTCGTAACGGGATCATACACCGCGACTGGTACTAGTTCGTCTAACCCCGATAACCCGTTTCAAACAGTTGAGCGCGAGAATGTGGGTATTACGTTAAGAGTGACGCCGCAGATCAATGAGGGTGACTCGCTGATACTGGCCATTTCTCAGGAGGTTTCGAATGTTATCGGCACGAGTGCGATTTTGAATAGTAACCCGATTACCAGTGAGCGAAAAATTGAGACAAAAATTTTGGCGGACAACGGTCAGACTATCGTCTTAGGTGGTCTGATAGAAGACAACATCAGTGAGAGCGTAAAAAAGGTGCCGATTCTCGGTGATATCCCCTATCTTGGACGACTGTTTAGAAGCACGTCAATAAACGTCGGCAAAAAGAATTTGTTGATTTTTTTAAGGCCGACTATCGTTCGCGACAAACGAGAAATGGACAGCGTCACAGCGGGAAAATATAGACTCATTCGTGAGCAGCAGTTACGTGAGATTGAAGAGGGCGTTGATTTCATAGATGACCGAACGCTACCGCTGTTACCAGAATGGCGCGAACAA
>CAYNZI010000506.1:0-2779 GCA_964401565.1 uncultured Spongiibacteraceae bacterium | reverse complement strand
TAACAACAGGTACCTGACGTGGCAGACTTGATGGTCTTTACTGGGAATGCAAACCCAGAACTGGCACAGAAAATCGTTGATCGCCTTGGCATCCCCATGGGCGACGCCTCCGTAACCGCCTTCTCAGATGGTGAAATCGCCGTTGAACTCAACGAGAATGTACGTGGCCGCGATGTTTTTGTGGTGCAGTCCACCTGCGCGCCCACCAACGATAACATCATGGAGCTGATGGTCATGGTCGACGCTCTGCGCCGCGCCTCAGCCGGTCGCATTTCCGCCGTTATCCCCTATTTTGGCTACGCCCGTCAGGATCGCCGCGTGCGCTCAGCTCGCGTCCCCATCACCGCCAAAGTCGTCGCCGACATGCTGGTCGCCGCCGGGGTCGATCGCGTATTAACCGTCGATCTGCACGCCGAACAAATTCAAGGTTTTTTTGATGTGCCCGTCGACAACGTCTACGGCTCACCCGTTTTACTCGATGACATTAACGAGCAGGGCTACGAAAACCTCATCGTAGTCTCACCAGATATCGGCGGTGTAGTACGTGCTCGCGCCATCGCCAAACAACTCGATGTAGATCTAGCCATTATTGATAAACGCCGCCCGCGTGCCAATGTCGCCGAAGTGATGAACCTAATTGGTGAAGTAGATGGCCGCACCTGTCTTTTAGTAGACGACATGGTCGATACCGCCGGCACACTTTGCAGCGCCGCCAAAGCCCTCAAAGATCGCGGTGCCAAAGAAGTCATCGCCTACTGTACTCACCCAGTACTCTCGGGCAAGGCACTGAACAATATTGCCAACTCCCAGCTCGACCAACTGGTGGTAACAGACTCCATCCCACTGGCCGACGAGATCAAAAATTTACCCAATGTACGCCAGCTAACCCTGTCGAACATGCTCGCCGAGGCGGTTAGACGCCTGAGCAACGAAGAATCCTTAAGCGCTATGTTTCAGCAGTAAAACTGCCCAAACACGCACTTAATGTAATCGCTGTATACACATAAAGTGTTACAGCACACTGAGCCGACAGCGGTTTCTGGTCGCGGAATCCTGTCACTTGGCTTTATATTTGACCAATAAAGAGAAATCAGTCATGTCCAATGCATTTACTTTGAACGCTGAACTCCGTAAAGACGAGGGCAAAGCTGCGAGCCGGCGCCTACGTCGTCTTGACGGAAAAATCCCAGCTATCATCTACGGCGGTCGCAAGAAGCCCGTTTCTGTTTCTATCCTGCACAAAGAAATTTCCAAGCAGCTAGAGAACGAAGCCTTCTACGCCCACGTAATCGACATTGTTGTCGATGGCAAATCTGAGAGTGTTATTCTCAAAGATTTGCAGCGTCATCCAGCCAAAGCGCTGATCATGCACGCCGACTTCTACCGCGTCTCTAAGACCAAGAAGTTTAACAAAAGCGTACCGCTGCACTTCATCAACGAAGATAGCAGCATTGGCGTTAAAGTACAGGGCGGCCAAGTCTCCCACTCAACGACACAGCTGAACATCTCTTGTCTGCCTGCAGACTTGCCTGCGTTCATCGAAGTGGACCTGAGCGAAGTAGAAATCGGTCAGACTCTACATATCTCTGACCTGAAACTACCAAAAGGCGTATCCTCTGTCGCACTCGCACTCGGCGCCAATCACGACCTGCCTGTTGTGAGTATCAACAAAGCCAAGCAGGCTATCGAAGAAACCAGCGAAACAGATGAAGCAGCCCCTGAAGAAGGTGCTAGCGAAGAGTAACCTCTCCGCCGCTCATCATCTAAAACAAAGGCAGCCTCGGCTGCCTTTGTTGTTTCTAACAGCCAAAAAAGATGGCAAACAAACATCACAACTGTCATATTTCATCGTTTATACAACGCGAACCCACCATGAAAACACCTATTAAACTTATCGTTGGCCTCGGCAACCCCGGCACCGAATACCAATACACCCGCCACAACGCCGGCTTTAGCTTTGTCGAAGCACTCGCGCACCAATACCAGCAGCCTCTCAAAGCTGAGAGTAAGTTCTTTGGCCATACCGCTCGCATTCATATCAACGGCTGCGATATTCGCCTACTCAAACCCAGCACCTTTATGAATCGCTCCGGCCAAGCGGTGAGCGCCATCGCCAACTTCTACAAAATTGAAGCCGAAAATATTTTGGTCGCACACGATGAGCTAGACCTAGAGCCCGGCATCGCTCGCCTCAAACACGGTGGCGGACACGGCGGCCATAACGGTCTGCGCGACATTATCAGCAGCCTCGGCAACAACAAGAACTTCGCCCGCCTACGGCTCGGTATCGGCCATCCAGGAGACGCCAAACAAGTTGTTGGGTTTGTACTTAAAAAAGCACCACAGAGTGAACAGAGCCTCATTGATGACGCCACCTATGACGCGACCGGTATACTCGGCGACATCGCCCAAGGCGAATGGAACAACGCCATGAAAGAATTGCATACCAAAAAGTAAGGTTCGATGTTAGAAACTTGATGTTTGATGTAGAATGCACCCAATTTTCGGACACACCTACCCTCAGAGAATGTCCGTCCAACATCTAACATCCAACGGTACATTACTATGGGCTTTAACTGCGGCATCGTCGGCCTGCCTAACGTCGGCAAATCCACCCTATTTAACGCTTTAACCAAAGCGGGTATCAGTGCCGAGAATTTCCCATTCTGCACCATTGAACCCAACTCAGGCATAGTGCCCGTGCCCGACCCCCGCCAAGACGCCCTAACCGAAATTGTTAAACCCGAAAAAACCATTCCCACCACCATGGAGTTTATCG
>CAYNZI010000505.1:0-2782 GCA_964401565.1 uncultured Spongiibacteraceae bacterium | reverse complement strand
TGCTACTTAACTCAGCTCAACTCGCCAGGGCGGCGTAAAGCTTCGATAAAGTTTTGGGTTGGGCGAGATCCATAAATTCAATAAAGTCATCCAGACCTTTACTGGCTTCACCCTTGTTGTCAAAAGGGCCGATGGAAGTGCCTTCTCTCGTCGAGAAAAACCATTCTCCCTGAGCGGCAAAAAAACGATCAGAACGAACAGGGACGTTGCCCATTTCACCATATCTATTCATGTCTTTGCTCATCAAAAAGGCCTTTTTATTCAGGCTCTTATGTTTATATTGCATGTTAAACTCATTCTAGCGTCTTTTTTTGATATTAAAAGCATTTAATGCCCCGTGAGACAATTGATTGTTTGGTTTTTCTGCATATCGAAGAGAAAATAATTAGTTCGATATTATTTTGGCAATTTTCATATCATTTTTGTCAATTTCTCGCCGATAACTTATCCGCTAAATTCGCCACGACTATCTCTGGTGAACAGTGACTTTGCCCTTTATCGCATTTTCCAAGCTTTAAGGCCTGAGATGCGAGTATCAGTTTTACGCCTCGCTGCTCAAGTGTCGGTAGCACTTGCTCAAGATATTCCAGTGTCTCCGGATGCGGGTGGCCGATGCCAACGGCTGTGCCTGTTTTCTTTGCCAGTGCGATTAGTCGTTCAAACTGAATTGCGATGGCATCGTGCTGCCGCTCATTGTCGAGAAATATATCTCTTCGTAGGCTGGGCAGTTCGAGTTTGGTGGCGGTTGATTTGGCAACAGTGAGAGGTGTGGTTCTGCTGTCGACAAAGTAGAGGTCTTGCTGTTTGAGTGCTGTCATCAACCAGTCCATCGGTTGCCGCAATTGTGTCATTAAGCTGCCCATATGGTTGTTAACACCGCGCACGTGTGGGATCGCATCCAAGTTGCTACTTAACGTCTGTAAGAATTGTTGCCGGGACATATCTGGTGTCAATCCACCGGGGCCGGTAGGGTGGCTGTGTAAGTTGCTCATTGGCGCATGCAGCATAACTTCCTTCAGTTGCTTGAACGCCATATTTGCCAGAGACACGCGGTGCGGGCTGTGGGGTAGAAATGCATAGTTAATGGCGCCGGGCAGGTTAATGGCGCGTTGACCAAGGTCGAAGCTATTGCCCATGTCATCGACAATGAGGACGATACTAGCCAAGTCTTTTTCTTGCCCGAAGCAGTTGCTTGCTACCAGCATATTCATGCATACGATGACCAGGCTTGCAGATAGCTTCCCTAATCGAGCGCGATGGCTATAGTTTGTCATTGGCTACTTATTATTAGAGGGCTGCGTGACTGACTTTCACTGGCTGTTCTTTTCTATCTTTCAGGCTGAGGATGTGCAGCCCTTTTAAAAGATTGAGTGCCTCATACAGCTGATTGTCAGAATTGAACTGTGTTTCCTTATTCTTGTTTTCCCGTTTCTTGCTATCACTTTCATCGCCATTTGAACTGCTGAGATGTCCTTGCAGGTCCGCTTCGGTAATTCCGCCGCGGGCTTTAATAGCTTCAATTTTTGCCCGTTCAACGGTAATGTCAGGGACGATTCCCTGTGCCTGTATAGAGCGGCCATTGGGTGTGTAGTAACGGGCGGTGGTTAATTTGATGGCATGATCTTTGGAAAGTGGTACAACGGTTTGTACTGAGCCTTTGCCAAAACTGTCAGTCCCCATGATGATAGCGCGCCGGTGATCTTGCAGTGCGCCGGCAACAATTTCTGATGCAGACGCCGATCCACCGTTGATCAAGACTACCAGCGGCGTGCCGTTGCTATGATCTATTGGCGTAGCGGAATATTCAAAGCGAGAGTTTTCATGTCGCCCTTCGGTATAGACAATCAGTCCTTCGTCAATCAGTGCATCGACCACCTCGACTGATGCTTGCAGAATGCCGCCAGGGTTGTTGCGTAAGTCCAAAACCAGTCCTTTGATCTCTTCATTGCTCTCCTGCAGCTTGTTGATGGCTTTGCGAAATTCACTCCCCGTTTTACTCTGGAACTGAGCTATGCGGATATAACCATAACCGTCTTCCAGTGTTTTGCTGCGGACACTGACGACTTTGATAATGTTCCGTTTCAATATGATGTCAAAAGGTTGCCGAAGACCTTCACGAACTATAGTAAGCTCTATTTCGCTGTCTTTCTTGCCGCGCATCTCGTTTACAGCATCATTCAGGGACATTCCTTTGACCGGTTTCCCATCCAGCTTGATGATTAGGTCGCCACTTTCAATGCCCGCTTTTTGCGCAGGTGTATCATCGATCGGGGCAATCACTTTAACAAAACCATTTTCCATGCCGACTTCAAGACCCAACCCACCAAATTCGCCCGTAGTGCTTACTTGTAGGTCATCAAACGATTTTTTATCGAGATAGGTAGAGTGTGGATCTAGCCCGGACAACATACCGCGAATGGCATTTTCCAGCAGTGTTTTATCGTCTATTTCATCGACATAGCTAAGGCGAATATGATTAAAAACATCAGCAAATGAGCGCAATTCATCCAGTGGTAAGCGGCCTTCTTCTACCAGTTCACTCTCATCTTGTGCTGTGGCCAGGCTAACGCTTCCCAGTAAGGCGATTGCTATCACCAGTCTGGTCGCGATCGAGCGCACCTGAGTTATATTCATATTCATTCTTTTGCCTCGTACATCCTTTGGGATGCCAGCCGTGAGGGGGCGCCAGCCTAATTCCCGTATGGGGTCGATTGTACCTTGGATTCTAGTGCCGTGTTAGCGAGATGTTGCGCCGTGCTAAATATTCACACTCGTTTGCACC
>CAYNZI010000504.1:0-2782 GCA_964401565.1 uncultured Spongiibacteraceae bacterium | reverse complement strand
AAATCATTTGTTTCGGTAATCACAATATTGCCCAGATGAAGAGACCGAAAGTACACGCCGAGTTGGTGCATGTGAGCAATGAATTGGGCATAAGCAACGATCTGTTCGCGGGTCAGTGAATCTTCTTTAGTGATATCTCGGTAGGTTTTCCCCTTTAGTGGATTATAAATTATCCCTGTTCGTTGTAGGTGGGGTAAGCGCACAAGTTCTTTGGTGTCTATGGTCGGAATGCCCAGCTTGATCAGCTGTTCGGCATTGCGAGAAAACCGTTCGGTATAATCATTCCAATTAGCCGAGGAGTACCAGCGTTTCACGCGGAATAATTTTAGGAATTGACCGTTTTCCAGTTTCAGCACTTTTATGCCTCGCCGGTCCCTTTCTATGCATGTGCCAGCGGTTTCCCAGGCAATGAATTCTGCCTCGGTAACATCGCGAAACTGCGTGTTGTTGATATTGCGAAATAAGCCCATAGAACACTGGAGATGATTTGAAGAGTGGTTGATTGGCGGCAATGATAACGTATTTGTGTGTGTGCCTGTAGCACGGGGTTAATCTACTGATATATAGGGGGCTTCAATTCATCCAGAATCACGTATAATCCTGAGGTTACCTATCAAATGGTAGTGTTCAGTGGCTTTCCAAAAGTTGAATAGTGATGCTCTAGCCTTGAGTGTCTTACACGGGTAATCAGAAACCAATAGATGAAGAAGAATAAGCAACAATCCGATTTAGCGAATGATTGGCTGATATATCGCCGATTGATGGGTTATACCGCTAAATACTGGCTTTATTTCGTGGTCAGCATGTTGGGGTTTGTTATTTATGCGGGTACCCAAACGGCTTTAGCTCATATGATGAAGTACTTTGTTGAGGGGCTGGAGGGTACCGATGCATCGCTAATTGTCTTTGTGCCGCTGGCGGTAATCGCGATTAGCCTGGTGCGCGGGATTGGTTTTTTTAGCGGTAATTACTTTCTGGCTAAAGTATCTCTGAGCATTGTCAATGACCTCAGGAAGGAGGTATTTAGTCATATGCTCTTTTTGCCGGGTTTCTACCACGATCAGAAAAATTCGGGCGAACTGGTGTCAATGATTACCTACAACGTTGGCCAGGTAACCACAGCGGCTACCAGTGCGGTGAAAGTGCTGTTTAGAGAAGGGTTTACCGTTGTTGCCCTGCTGGCTTATCTGCTGTACCAGAACTGGCAATTAACGTTGGTCTTTTTACTGGTGGCCCCAGTAATGGGCGGTCTGGTGGCTTATGCCAGCAAGCGTTTTCGGCGTCTCAGTGAAAAAATGCAAGGTACCATGGCGCAGGTAACACATGTGTCAAATGAGGCTATTCAGGGTTATCGTCTGGTTCGCAGCTACGGGGGAGAGCAGTCAGAGCAAGCCCGTTTTCATCGGGTCAGCGACAGCAATACCTTGCAGGGTTTGAAATACAGTCGAATACAGGCCATCCAAACACCGGTGCTGCAAATGATAGTCGCTGCCGCCCTGGCTGGCGTTATGTTCCTAGTGCTTTATATGTCCAAATCTTCGTCCACAACCCCTGGCGATCTTGTCGCTTACGTGGTGGCAACCGGGCTAATAGCCAAGCCGGTCAGGCAGCTGACCGAAGTTAACTCCATTATTCAGCGCGGTATCGCGGCCGCAGACTCCATTTTCTCACTATTGGATCAGCCGCTAGAGCAGAACACGGGGGAAGTTGTGGTCGAGCGCGTCAGTGGCCGAATTGAATTGCAAAACGTCAATTTTGCTTATGAGGCTGACCAATGGGTGTTGCGCGATATCAATCTCACCATTGAGCCTGGCGAAACAGTGGCATTGGTGGGTCGTTCCGGTAGTGGCAAGTCAACCCTGGTCAGCTTGTTGTTACGGTTTTACGAATTGAGTAGCGGCAAGGTACTGCTGGATGACATTGAGTTGAAGGATTTCGAAATAGGCTGTCTGCGGCGGCAGATAGCACTAGTGAATCAACAAGTGGTTCTGTTTAACGATACCGTTGCCGGCAACATTGGCTATGGCCAGTTGGAAGAGGTTAGTGAGCAGGCGATCGAAAAGGCCGCCAGGGATGCCTATGCGCTGGAGTTCATCGAAACGCTACCCGAAGGCATGCAAACCATTGTCGGTGAAGATGGTGCCCGCTTGTCCGGTGGCCAAAGGCAGAGAATTTCAATCGCGCGGGCGTTATTAAAAGATGCGCCAATTTTGATTCTGGATGAGGCTACGTCTGCACTGGACACCGAGTCCGAGCGCAATATTCAGCAAGCGCTAGAGGCGGTCATGGTTGGTCGCACTACCTTAGTGATCGCTCACCGCTTATCCACAATAGAAAAGGCCGACCGAATCATTGTCATGGATCAAGGCCAGATTGTTGAACAGGGTAGTCACGAGCAACTGCTGAAGATGGGCGGCCATTATGCGCGTTTGCATGCGTTGCAGTTTGAGGATGAGTGAGCGTGAAAATTCTTGTTACCGGCGGGGCAGGCTTTATTGGTGGTGCGGTTGTTCGTCATATTATTGAGCAGACCAATGACAGCGTCATCAACGTCGACAAGTTAACCTACGCAGGCAATTTGTCTTCGTTGGTCGATATTGATCAGTCTGACCGATACCGATTTTACCATGCAGATATTTGTGATCGTACTGAGCTCGAATCAATATTTGATTCAGAGCAACCTGATGCGATTATGCACTTGGCTGCCGAGTCTCATGTTGATCGCTCCATTGACGGGCCTGGCGATTTTATCCAGACTAATGTGGTGGGCACCTTTACACTT
>CAYNZI010000503.1:0-2790 GCA_964401565.1 uncultured Spongiibacteraceae bacterium | reverse complement strand
CTTCGGGAACCGCCGTTATCTCATCAGCATTAACATTGATCTGTTCGACACAACCACAATGAAGAAATACCTTATCCCCCACAGAGACTGTATCTACATCCGAACCGGTTTCAATGACAATACCTGCACCCTCACCGCCTACAATAAATGGCACTTCTGGCTGCGCTTGATAATTTCCGGCGATACGTACCAAATCACTAAACTCTATCGCTCGCGCTTCAACGGCCACTTTCACTTGATTGGCAGTAGGTGTTGCAGGCGGATCAATTTCCAAAACTTCTAGATCGGTATGAGAACCTAGTTTGGTGCAAAAAACGGCTTTCATTTTTCAGTCCTTATACATTTCGATTTGTTGCAATAGTGATACCCGAGCCCGTAATTTGCAAAGCATCACTCTCTGGAAGCCTGCCCGATTTCAACGATACGTTTATGCTTTACGCCTCAAACCAATTGATGATTTGGCGGTGGACTCGATCATCACTTAATAAGTCAAAATGGTTCTTCTCGTGAAAAACTCGGCAGTTTTCCCGCTTAACTGGAATATGCCGCCGATTGTCCTGATGCGATCCCACGGCGCTGTCTAAACGAACGAGTAAATCCCCCAGCACTAACCCCAGCGGGTCATGCTCGTGACGGCCCAATGTTGCCGCTGCAAAATAGTAGTCAACGCCCGTTAGTAATGGTACGGCTCGCCGTGTGTCTGGCTGGTCTGGACTCCTACCCTGCCAATCTTCATCAAGCAGATTGCCGTGTCGTAAATCTTTGATTCCTGCGCTGCGGTGCTTGCCAAACGCAAAGGGCTCGGAGAAAGGGATTTTTTGCAATGTCATGTCCAGCGCGTGACCGGCTTTTTCTAAGAACGAACCGTGATGTGGCGTACCTAAGCAGACTATGCGTTGCAGATGTGACAACCAGCCATTTTCTTTTCCATTTTTGTTTTCGCTCTGCTGCGCATACCAGCAAGTGCTGCGAATCACCAGCCCACCCATACTGTGTCCTATCAAGGACAACGATTTAATGGGCACGGGCCATGCTTCACACAACTGTTCTAGCTGCTGTGCAAACTCCTGCCCATTTGTGGAAATATGACGGCCCGTATTATAGCGTAGATACAAAGGGGTATGACCAAGGTCCTGGCCCAATAGACTACCCATGCAAGGCGCTTCCTCACGCTGCCAATTGAAGTCTGAGAGCCCCAGTCCATGCACAAGCACAACAATATGCGGGCTAGCCTCCGGTAGGGCCGCCGCCATCGATTCACGATCCAATGATAATGAGCAATGGCCACTTGTCAGGCTCATCGGTATAGCCAGCGCATTGCCAGTAGCCTCTAAGTGATCTCCAATTACGCCATTGAGCGCAGATGCCATCCGCGCTTCCGCTTGATTATTTGGGTCAATGGACATAGGTGCAGTATCGGTTACAAAACCAAAGGCCTTATCGATGCCAGTGCGCAGTACATTATTCACTCCCCGTATTGACGCATACACCGCCGATGCCGTGAGCCCTTGTGCGCGACCATTCCCGAAAAATGATTGCCCCCCGGGGACTGCGCGTCGAACAATAGACTCGTGTGTGCGCTCGATTATATTCGTGATACCTTCGGCAGAATCGAAAGCGAGCTGTGTGCCGCCTTTCAGCGTTTTAATTGAAGCGCTCATCATTCATCTCCTGTTGGTTCACTTGACGTTAGTTTGTCCATACAAGCCGGGCATAACAAAACAGGGCGCGCCTGTACCGGGACACCCACGGCAGCCGTCTGCCCCTTAGTTAAAATAGCGTTGCACTGGTCACATACACCGTTACGATTCAGCGTAGCCACCTGCCAACCGATAACATCGTTTTCGGTGTTGGCGTCTACTGGCTCAACGGTAGGTGTTGATGATGCAGCTTCCCCACCCTGAATAACTCGTGCTATCTGTGCACTATCTGACACCACGTTTTCAACAAGATCGAAGGTGTGCAACAACACGTTGCGGACCACGTTAGATACCGACATGCCCAGCGCCTCTGCTCGACCACGCAATTCTTCATCAAGATTTTCAGGAATGCGAGCTTGTAGTACTTTGTCCTTGGTTTTTCTCTGTTTGGCACGTACTTGTTTGTGTCGATCAGTCATGTTTCTACTCGCTAATACGTTGGCTATTGCGAGTAATGTAGTTTTTTGTAATACAAATGTCAACTTATGTAATACGCCAATCAATTACCATTGATTCAAATGGGCTGGGAAGCCGCTACCTCCCAGCCAATAAAATCAATCTGCAGACTCAGCAATCAACTTCTGCAAATTACCGATGGCCGGCATTACGTTGCTAGTGAGTTTTTCCATAATGGCGGCATTTTCAGGGATCGATAAATCAGCGCGCCGAATCACTCCGGCAAATCCATCTAGTCGATTATTCTGAATCCAACGATTTAACTCAGGCTCGCCGGCCCAAGTTCCCTGGTTCATCATGTTACCCAGTGTTGTTTTCAACCAGGAGACTTGATCGTCTGGCAACGTTACGGGCTGACACAAGCGATTACGTTCTTCGTCGCTATCGTAGTGTGCTTCAACGTAGGCCGAGATAGCACCACTGAGACAGGGGTTGGGGATCCGCACGCCCTGAATCGTAATTAACCCCGGCTCATAGATCGGACGGAGTTTGGACGACGTGAAATCAACCGCTGAAGCAGTACAATCGATATACAGCGTATTTTCTGGCATGCCAACTTGAACCCCGCTTTGCATGGTCAGCCCGTCACGGTTGATTTGCTGCACGCGGCCTTGTTCAATCACATTCTCGATAC
>CAYNZI010000502.1:0-2799 GCA_964401565.1 uncultured Spongiibacteraceae bacterium | reverse complement strand
TACTAACTTGTATTATGAGACTAATAAAGAAAAAATAACTCTTCTGCCAAAAATTGCAGCTGGCTGAGTAGACGCCTATTCAGGCAACTAACTGGTAAATATTGGAAAATTGAGTACTATGCGGCCATGAATACAAACCCTTTGATGATTGACGCGCAGATGGCTGCAGGCTTAGACGTCGTGGGTGACCGCTGGGCGCTGTTGATTTTGCGCGATGCGTTTCTAGGGCGCTCTCGATTTGAGCAATTTCGTCAGCACACCGGTGCCAGTCGCGCCACCCTCACCCGCCGACTAGACTCGCTGTTAAAGGCCGACGTTTTATACAAACGCAGCTACGGTAAACGCTTTGAATATAAGCTCACCGACAAAGGCTCGGGGTTGCTTGCATCGTCGTTGTTAAGCTGGGACTGGGAATCAAAATGGACCGACGTAAACCCTGATGTATTACCGCTCTCGGTAATTCACCGAACCTGCTCACACGCTCTCGACCCTCAAGCGGTGTGCGGCCATTGCCAGCAACCGCTGGCGATGGGAGACGCCGAGTGGCCGCAGCTAGATGCGCACATTGAAAAGCAGTTTGGCACCATGCAGTCTTTTAGTAAGCGGCGAGTACGCGCCTCGGCGGTAACTGACTCGCAAGATTTGTCATTGGCCTATGTATCTGATTTGATTGGCGATCGCTGGACGCTATTGCTGCTAATTGCTGCCTTTCTGGAAGAAAGGCGGTATGACGGTTTTCAAAAAAAACTAAATATTGCATCTAACATTCTGACAGACCGCTTACGTTTATTGGTTGATGTCAATGTGTTCGAGCGCAATGGTTATCAAGACAACCCTCCCAGATATGAATACTGTTTAACGGCGAAAGGAAGGTCGCTATACCCATTAGTGATGGCGATTCGCCAGTGGGTTTTAGATTGGCTGCCAGACTCATCAGAAACCCTGATACATAAACACTGCAATCATCTTCTACAGGTGGAAGTGCAGTGCCGCCATTGCCATGAACAACCGCTGGCAAAAGATGTACAGTTTGTTGGGTTACGCAAAGACACTAAAATTCAACGTGAACCTACTGCTCCCAATAAAGTTTGACACGTTCTTCTAATGCCTGCTTGGTCATGCCTGCCTTGCGACCAACAGCCAAAGCGTGCTCCTTATCCATTTGATGTTTGTCAGCCAGATGAATTGCCAACCAAGCGCCGACTCTATTGCTGCTAGAACAATGCAATAACACAGGCTTGTTTCCCTGCGCCGCTACGGCCGCTTCTATTTGTGCAATAACGTCGGGATCAAAACTAGGTGAAGCCGTCATCAACGGTATATTATAGTATTTCAGGCCAAGTTCTTCAGCGGCGGCTTGCTCGTCCCACGTCATTTCTTTCGGACCGCGCAAGTTAATAACAGCGACAACACCGTTTTCTTTTGCCATGTCTAGTGCGACGGTATCTGGTTGATCTGAAAAGTAGAGGTGCTTTAGTTTAGTGACATTCTCTGCCTGCCCCCACGTTTGGGCAACGCTCACATCCGCCGCCGTAATACCATGCTCTTCGGTATGCGCACAAGCGGTCAAAAAACTGACCAGCAGTACTGATTGTAAAAATAATGTCATCGTTTTCATATCTTTCACTCCATTTAAGCTACACCGTTAACAACGTATAGGTAGCAATAATCCCGCAACGAACAGACCTCAATACGTTTGCCTGCGCGCGAATCCGCGAATATTAGCATATTGAAATGATGAGTATGCAACGTATTTTTGTTTACATCCTACCGTAGATAAACGATATCCATACTGGTTGCTTGATAAATCCACCGTTCCATTTTTCCCATTGTTTAGTAAGGCCCTTAGCTTGAGCCTCACTTAAACTCAGTCCCGACTCTTTCATCACCTTTACCTCAGCGATGGTGCCATTGAGCATATTGCTGAAATCGACAAGGCCCTGTTTGTCAGTCAGTGGCCCATGGCCCGGTACCACAACAGTATTACTATCAATATTTTCTAAAATGGCCACTACATTTTTTGCGTATGACAACACATTGCCCCCGCTGCTGATATCCACAAAGGGGAACATAGGGTAGAACATATGATCGCCCATGTGAATAACATTAGCCTTGCTAAACCTTACCACCACATCGCCGTCAGTATGCCCATTCGGGTAGTGCTTAAGGACCAATTCTTCGTCATTAAATCGTAGCGTCATCGAGTCGGAAAAAGTGATATTAGGTTGCGCGTGAACGGGATAGGCTTCTGACACCAGATTGAACGCCGGGATTTCTTGCCGAGTGCTAAGGCGCTGATAAACACTATCATGGGCGACAATATCAACATCTTCTCCGAGCGCACTATTGCCACCCGTGTGATCACCGTGCCAATGCGTGTTGAGCATATATTTTAGCGATGATGCGTCGCCAATTTTCGCAATCGCTTCTTTTAATGCGGGTGCCATATCAGCATAATCATTGTCGATAATGAGTAAACCGTCAACGCCCGAACTGGCAACAATATTCCCGCCGCGACCCTGTAGTAATGTTAGTGAGTCGTTGATCGCAGATGATTTAAACGACGAGCCCTGATGATTGTCAGCAACACTCACCCCCGCACCGCACAATAATAGGGTAAAAACAAACGCCGTACGTTTCATGGTGCTCTCCAGATGACAAGGTTGTAACAGCCTTCTTCACGCTGTTTGATAAAACTATCTGAGCCCTGAATAGCTTTTTTCAGTGCACTAATTAGGCTGAATATAATCCCAGACATACTACATGGATTCCATGGCTTAGCAATGTATAAGCGGCTAT
>CAYNZI010000501.1:0-2803 GCA_964401565.1 uncultured Spongiibacteraceae bacterium | reverse complement strand
GTTTGCCGAAGAAGATGAAAATAAAGAGATTATTTACGGATTGCGAACACCACTACAAAGCTGGAATCCCCTGTGGGCAAACATGCACATATTTTCCAGTATGGTGAGCGATGCAATAAAAACAAAGAGTGTCAGAGATAAGGTGGCAATGCTGTGGTCTCGGACGGGTTGGCGTCCGGCAGATGTTGCTGAAACGTACCCCGTACAAAAAACAAACCTGGATGATTTCCACAAGTATAACCCGGAATTAACGACCGTATTGAAGGTTGTCGTCATATTGCATTTTTTCCTGTTATTCGGTTATTCTACGTGGTTTACGGCGCATATTCCTGACATGTCTTATCTTGCTCGGTGTGCAAACATAGTCATTATGACGTTTTCGGCAGTTACCATTGGAACCATTATCGACCAACATTCGAAAATGGCGATGATGGAGTTCATTAGATTGGTCGTCATTGGCGTGATCATTGTTACTGCGTATGTCACTAGTGATACACCCATTAGTTGGCTCTACTACGGGTTGTTGTATAGTTTGGTAACGAGTATTTTGACGGTGATTTCAATTCGCCAAACTGCGAATGTCAGATCAGCAGCATTGTCCTGACGGAATATCTTTATCGCTGACTACGGAATGAAATAGGGTTTAAGATGGCATACCAGAATAAGGTCGAGCCTGAGACCCCTGCTTAGAAATGACGACCACACACCATCATTCAGTCTCTAAAGCAGTCATTCAAGCTGATTTTAGGCGTTTTATACCCCAGATCAATAGCCAGTGGGGCTATATTACAGAAGAATCACCATAAATCTTTGATTTAATTAGTAACTGAATTATGATTGGGGAGTCAGAGTGATGTAGGGCCATAGGCTTTTGAATAGTCTATTATTTTCCCGCTCAATAATTATCGTTATATTCGAACCGATGAATTCGAGTATATTTTTTTAACTTTCATCAATACTACGAGTAAAGAAAATGAGTAAAGGTACAGTAAAGTGGTTCAATCCAGATAAAGGTTTTGGTTTTATTACTCCTGAAGACGGTGGTAAAGACCTTTTTGTTCATCATTCTGAAATCCAAAGTGGCGGCGGGTTCGCAACGCTCAATGATGGACAATCAGTAGAATACGAAGTTGGCGAAGGTCAAAAAGGTCCATGTGCCAATAAAGTCGTACCGCTGTAGTTATAAGATTAATGACGAACAGTCACATTGTGGCTGGGCAGTTCTAAGCGTGGTTTCGCCACAGGGCTGCCTGTTATAAAGCATGTATGTAGTTGAAGTATAATGATGAAATGTCAAGTTTTAGGGCTGCTGACGTCCGCCTTTTTGTTGAGTTCGTGCGGTACAGTAAAAAGCTTGGATAGCACTGATAACAACGTCTCAATTTATCACTCTCAGGTTAAAACGAACTGTGAGGAAATATCTCGTATTTATAGCGGTGTTCAATATGATTGGTGTCTTTTAGATTCAGAACGAAAAAACAAGCCGACCCAGTTTCAACTTGATCCGCTATGGGTGAATACTATTGATATGGTGTTTTCTGCCGTGGCAGATACGATTGTTTTGCCGTACACAATCTATCAGCAATCAGAACATGGAAGCTTACAGGTAGCTAGATAGCTAGTGAAGAAAGCCTGTGCCAAAATATCAAGAATGAAGGTGTTTCGGTAGTACCGTCATAGTGATAGACGATTCACGTAAACGTTGCCCAAGTAAAATAGGCCGCCAGCCGGGCAAACAGAGTTCCCCCGACGTACATATAGACTTACGTGGCATACCCATCAAGCTAACCGAACACTCGGCATTGGTGTAGCCGGATTACATTAAGCTAGTCCAAAATGCTCGTATAGTTGTCATTGAGGGCATCGCGACTAATGATGAACTTCATGATCTCCGAGCTGCCCGCTAAAATTCGGTTAACTCTAGCATCGGTGAACATGCGACAAATTGGATATTCCTGCATGTAACCAGCACCGCCGTGCAACTGTACGCCCAGGTCGAGCATTTCCCATTCAAGTTCACTTGCCTGCAATTTGCCTTTAGCGGCCATATTGACTGTCAGGCGACCTTCGTTATGCTCACTCACACAGTGATCGACATAAACTTGCATGATATCTATCTCAGCATCCATTTCTGCCATCTTGAACTGAGTGTTTTGCATCTGTGACAGAGGCTTGCCAAAGACTTTACGGTTCATTACATAGTCACGCGTTATATTAAACGCTTGGCGAGCGTTCGCGGTAGAACCCGTCATGGCGATCAAGCGTTCTTCTGCGAGACCCTGCATCAAGTAGAAAAAGCCCTTGCCCGGCTCACCCAGGATATTTTCCTTGGGAATCTTCACATTGGTGAAGAACAGCTCTGCTGTATCTTGTGCTTTCATTCCCATTTTATCGAGATTACGACCACGTTCGAAACCTTCCATGCCACGCTCAACCACACAAAGCGTCATGGCGTGTGGGTTGTTTTCAGGGTCAGACTTAGCTGCCACAATCACCAAATCGGCCAAAATGCCGTTGGAGATATACACTTTAGAGCCATTAAGCAAAAAGTGATCATCTTTCTCTTCAATCGTTGAGCGCATGCCAGACAAATCACTGCCCGCATCCGGTTCAGTCATGGCAATACCAAGGATCTTTTTACCGCTAACACAGTCGGGAAGAAAACGTTGTTTTTGCTCATCATTACCAAAATTATTGATGTACGGTCCAACTAATCGACTGTGCAGTGTTGAAAACCACTCGCCAGTACCTGCACGCGCATTCTCTTCAATAATAACCTGTTCAAAGCGGAAATCTTTATCGC
>CAYNZI010000500.1:0-2805 GCA_964401565.1 uncultured Spongiibacteraceae bacterium | reverse complement strand
ACAAGGAAGCTATTTTGGTCAAGGACCAGTAGTCGCCACAGCATCATTATTTTCCGACGTTGATAGCGGCCATAATGTTAAAACCCGCATAAGTGCTGAGCATAATACCTATGCTTTCGGCTCTGCGCCCTCCCGCAACCATATTCGTTTAGAGTCGCATTATCAGCATAGTAGTGAATTTGGCCTTAGAGCGTATATTGACAAATCAAACGCATTTGAAGTTGGATTTTCTCTGTCTAAATATTTTTAGTGAGAATTTCGTATTGATCACGCCATCGAAAAACCGAGATGATCTCCAAAAATCGGAAAGAATTTTTTGCAATAGATCCGAGAAAAATAGACGTCTATTTCGCCTACACTCACATAACAATTTTGTGCCCACTCTTTCTTGGAATGGTTCTAGCCAATGTCTCTTATGGCATCAAAAAAACTGGTGGATAGAGTGGATTGGTTAGTCACCAGCCCCATTGAATCCTTCTAATACGCGCTGAATTGTCGCTTCAGAGGCGTCGGCGGGAGAACCAGAATTAAAGGGCGGCTGTGGCGAATACTCCAGTGCCAGCTGGATCGTTTTAGCTAATTCATCTCCAGCAATCTGCGCAACCATAGCCAATCCGAAATCTATTCCCGCGGTAACCCCACCACCGGTGGCTCGATTCCGATCGATAACATAGCGACCTTGCGTTGGGATGGCACCAACGGTTTCAAGCATCACGTGTGCCGCCCAATGCGTTGTGGCTTTGTATCCATCCAGCAACCCGGCGCTACCCAGCAGTAGTGCGCCAGTGCAAACGCTGGTAACCCACTGGGCTTTAGCACCTTTGGCTTTGAGGAAATCGATCGTTGTTTTGTCTGCCATTAAATCGAAAGTAGGCTGGGTTCCACCAGGAGCAAACAGAATGTCAGGGGATTCAAAACAGCTTTCAAAACTGTGGGTGGGTACAATTGACATGCCGGTATCCGTCGGGATTGGATCAGTAGTTTTCCAAACCACCTGAATCTCTGCCGCTGGCCATAGACTCCAGACTTGTAGGGGCCCCATTAGGTCCAAAGGTGTTAGCCCAGGGTAGGCAAGCATAACAATTTTCATAAAATACTCCGAGTGATAGGTGCAACCGCTGTTGCCTGTACAGCCTAATTATTAGTTTGGGGTTAACTGACTTATGATAAACAGAATTCACTCTAAGAAAAGTAATTTCACAAGCCTCCGAGACTACCACTTAACGATCAGGCAACAACCGCGGTTTGATCTCGTCAACCATTACCTTATAAAACCTATCCGGCTCTTCCCAAGGCGGACAGTGCGCTGAACTCTCAAAATAGAACAACTCTTTATCCGGTGCCGTCAGCCTATTGAAATAACGCTCTGCGAGTTCTGATGGTGTTTGATGGTCATGACGGCCGAGAATAAAAAAGACCGGAATTTCAAACGACACATATGTCTGATCAAGATTGATTGTTCCGATCTGATCCCAGAGATAGTCCATAGAAAACATGGCACTCCGTACCAACGCTATCAGATCAAGAAAACTGAACTCAGGCACCTGCAGTGCCGTCCATGCCAAGCTTGCCGGAGACCGCTTGTCATGTGTCAATCCGCCCCCAAACTCTGTTAACCATCCGCGCTGAACGAGTGTGTCTGAGACACCATAAGGCGGCGGACCTATTTTTTCAAGATCAATAATGGCCTCTTTGTTGTTCAATCGTTTGGCCTCTGATAACGCAAAAACGTAGGAATACTTTTCATTCGCTTCCATATCGGAAATTTGACCCGTGCCTATATAACCTGACACTTTCTCAGGATGCATAGCAACGTATTTCGTCGCGAGAAGAGAACCCCATGAATGCCCCAGGATTGCAACGCGTTCTCTTCCAAATTTGGACCGTACGTGATCAACCACAACATCAACGTCAGCAACAAATTGGGCCACATTCATTGTCTCTGGCGGCGTTGCGTCGCTATCAAAGCTTTTACCTGCCCCGCGCTGATCCCAATGCACCACAACAAATTCGTTTTCCAGTTCGCTATTGAAAGCCCTAAAAAAAGCAAATTCACCTGCACCTGGCCCACCATGAAGAACAATTAAAACGGGGGCGTCTTTGTTACGCCCTCTCGTAAGGGTCCACTGGCGTAGTCCATTTACATCAATCCATTCCTCCTCAGCAATACTATTGGCAACAGGCATTCCGCCAGAATCGAGTATCTGAGGCGTGGAGCTCGGTATTGAATACCAAATCACAACTAAAGTCAGACTCACAATGATTATGCTAACGATGCGAACAAGGAATTTCATAATAAACCTCAATAAATGAATCTCGCCTAAGAATACACCAGCGCCATAAAAACCGCATTCTCATCCTAAATATTGTGAGAAATAGGAACCACAACTCCATGGTGTGTTACGCACGTTTTTAGCGTATTTACGATAATTGCCAGCGCTGGCACCGATGGGAAAAGGCATTCTGCTATAGGAAACCGGGCACAAGAAGGATGCATATTCCGTCAACCCTCAGGGCTTCTTACACGATGTTGCACTATGGAAAAATCCATGTACTGTAACCGCTTGCATTAAAACATTCTGTAGGAAAATCATGATGGATAAAACAGCGACGGGAGGCTGCCTTTGTGGCGCAGTCCAGTACCAGTTCGATCAGAATAGCGTGATGTCAGCGCACCACTGCCACTGCATCGATTGTCAAAAGAGTACCGGAGCGGTAAGGCCACTATCGTGTTCGTTCCCACAACAGCACTTGCAGTGCAGGGTGAACTGAAATACTACACCGTGACTGGCACCGATGGCGCTC
>CAYNZI010000499.1:0-2806 GCA_964401565.1 uncultured Spongiibacteraceae bacterium | reverse complement strand
ACAATCCAAGAATGACCATTCCTCCATGTTTCATTGCTGACTCCTCACTTTTCCTTGCCGCGGGTTTATCTGTTGGCAACGCAAAATGCATAATTGCGGCAGGGATAATAAAATTAATTACCGATGGAATAAACAAATCAAAAAACTGCCAGAAACTCAACACCCCTTTTTGCCAAACCATCAATGTCGTGATATCACCAAAAGGACTAAACGCTCCACCTGCATTGGCTGCGACGACGATATTAATACAGGCAAGACTGATGAATTTTGGTTGATCCTGCCCCACTGCCATAACGACAGCACACATAATTAACGCGGTAGTCAGGTTATCGGCAATTGGCGATATTAAAAAAGCCAGCGTGCCTGTTATCCAAAACAAACTACGGTAACTGAAGCTTTTTGACACCAGCCAGTCACGCAAGGCATCAAATACGCCGCGCTCCAGTAATGTGCTGATGTAGGTCATTGCCACTAATAGAAAAAAGAATAACTCTGCATATTCAAGGAAGTTGTGTCGTATCGCCTCCTGAGCAGCATCGGGCAAATTATGAGACGAGTAGGCGAATCCGATTAATACCCAAATTAGGCCAGCAGCCAACAATACCGGCTTAGATTTTCGTAAATGAATTTTCTCTTCCATAATGACCAGCACATACGCCAATAGGAAAATAATGATCGCGGAATAACCGACCCAATGCCCCGTTAAATCAAGATTTTGGGCTGCGCCGGTTGATGCTACAGCGGTAGATGAGGTTATCAGGGCGAGCAATAGAAAAATCATGTTAGGCATTAAAAAGGTTTTCACACATTGAAAAATATAGGCGCCGTAGATTAACATACATTAGTCTTGGCCCATTGATCGAAATCATTGATCTGTTAGCTCGAGATATCGTCAGAACTCACGTCATCAATCCAGCGATCCATTACCACACATGCCGTCAAGTCACCACTTACATTGACCGCTGTTCGCGTCATGTCCAATAACCTGTCCACCCCGAGAATCAACGCGATACCTTCCGCGGGGACGCCGATCCCCTGAACGATGGTCGCGAGAATTACAATACCAACCCCCGGTGTGCTTGGTGAACCAATTGACGCGCCCACGGTGGTCACTGAAAGAAGAACGAGTTGTGCCAGCGTCAGGTCGATACCATAGACTTGTGTCAGAAACACCGCCGCGACCACTTGATACAACGCTGTACCATCCATGTTCACGGTCGCACCCAAAGGTATGATGAACTGCGATATAGGACGCGAAACTCCGAGTGTTTCCTCCGCTGTTTTCATTGAAAGCGGCATGACCGCGGCCGAGCTCGACGTCGAAAAAGCGAGTAACTGAACCCCCCATATTGCCTTCAAAAAAGTCATCGGATTTCTTTTAGCCACGATCATCACAATTAACAGGTAAATACCGAGAAGTAACATTAAGCCAAGCAGAACGGTCCCCATGTATGCGCCCACGCCAACGATGGCGTCAAACCCGATTTGTACACAAACTTGTACCAACAAACCAAACACAGCGGCCGGAGCTAGCGCCATTGCCCAGCTCACGACCTTCATCGAGATGTCTTGCAACGAAACACAAAGGTCCACGAGGGGCTTGGCCCGCGACGGGGCGATCGAGGCCAAAGCGACTGCCACAAAAATCGCTAGAATTACAATCTGGAACATCGAGCGAGACAAAATTGCCTGCGTGGGGTTTGTGGGTATGATTTCTATAATTTGCTCTGGGAGCGTCTGCGCTGAAAGCATTGATGCCCCCCCGGCAGGACTGCCCAGTATAGCCACGTCTGAGGTCACGGCCTCGGCAAGACCGTCGCCAATATATTGACCTGGCGCGATCCACAGGGCGATAGTGGCACCAATCAACACAGCCGTTGCTGTTGTACAAATAAAGTAGGGCGCAATTCGAAAACCAATGCGTTTGAGAAAACCAGTATCCCCGCTGGTGGCAATACCCAGCACAATAGACGAGAGCACGAGGGGTACGACCACCATCTGGATGACAGCAAGAAACAACCGACCCGGAAGAGCCAACCAGGTAGCCACTAGGTTTGCTGTAGATTCAGAAACAACCGCCCCACCGCTTGGTGAGAGCAGTAATCCCAGAGCAATTCCAGCCGCCATTGCGACGAGAATCTGCGCCCAAAGCCGTTTTTCCAGCAGGTACTCAAGCCGAGTGAGCAGTCGACGGGCACTACTGGGCGACAGTGCTATTGACGTGCCGACGGGAGCGCTCACGCAGACGACTCCGTCGCTTTCGACCCGCTGTGGTTCGCGGTTAGATGTAAGGGGAAAATCTTATTCATCGATGCTGTTTTTTCGTGTGCCGTCTAAGGGTCTCAATTGTATAGGCCTGCAAGGGAAAATCAATCGCGTGATTGAATGAACGTATGCGCGCCTGATCACAATAAGAAAACCCATGACGATAGACGCCTTATGTGCACGCACGATGCCCGCTTTGCTGGTGAAATAACGTATAAGTGGCTCGTCACTGCAGGGAGTGTCTTCGTGTCTCTCGATTAAAAGGAATTCTACATTCCACAGTTTTTGCACATTTGCCGATTATACTCATGACATCATTGTTCAGGAATACACCTATGTACCGATTGCTCTCCTTAAGCATATTCGTTATTGCTATCGCTTTATCTTCATCCTGCTCCAGTAAAAAACCCCGCCCCGCCCCTGTCACTTACTTCAGTACTAATATAACGCTAGAGTGGACTTCCTAGGCTTTACTAGACACTTTCTAGCCTAGAAAAATAATGTTGTTCCTACTTTGCGGGAGATACGCCACGTGTCAGAC
>CAYNZI010000498.1:0-2813 GCA_964401565.1 uncultured Spongiibacteraceae bacterium | reverse complement strand
GAAGCGTTACAAATGATGGGTGTTGGATCCAAGGTGCGTGGATACGTGCCATACACGCTTGCCTACGGTGAACGGGGTGCGGGTGGTGCTATAGGCCCATACGCAGCGCTGGTATTTGAAGTGGAGTTGTTGGCCATCGTCGGTTAGTAGATAGTTTACTAATACCTCGTGGTGTATTAATTGTAGGTATATCACGAGGACACATATTCAAGGGTCGTATTTACATGTGGTTTAAAAATTTACAAGTCTATCGTTTTACCAGACCGTTTGACCTAGCACCAGAAGCGTTGTCGGAAGCCCTGCAGACTAAGGAATTTCAACCTTGTGGTAGTCAAGATGTTTCCCGCTATGGGTGGGTGCCGCCATTAGGCCGTCAAGGCACTGACTTTGTGCATGCGGCTAACGGCTTTGTGATGGTTTGCGCTAAAAAGCAAGATAAGCTATTGCCTGCCGCTGTTATCAATGAAATGGTTGCTGAGAAGATCGTTGATATTCAAAACAGTGAGGGGCGTGCAGTCGGCCGTAAGGAGCGACAGAATCTGAAAGATGATGTCACCTTTGAGCTGTTACCTCGGGCATTGGTGAAATCCAGTTTGCAGTTTGCTTTTATTGCTTTGCAACAAGGTTTGCTCATTGTTAATGCGGCTTCAAGTAAGCGAGCAGAAGAATTAATCAGTTTTCTGCGTGAAACTATAGGTAGCGTGCCCGTCATTCCCATTATTGCGAACAATATTCCGCAGCAGATCATGACCCAGTGGTTGTTGAGTGGCCAGCCCCCGCAGGCGTTTGAATTCGGTCACGAGTGCGAATTGCGGGATCCCAGTGATGAAGGGGGCGTGGTTCGTTGCAAGCATCAGGAATTAACATCCGCGGAAATTGGCAACCATATTAAAGCTGGAATGTATGTCAGCAAGCTGGGTTTGTGTTGGAATGGCGGCATCGATTTTATGGTTGATGATCAGCTGGCCATAAAGCGCTTAGGTTTTGGCGAGATTATTCAAGAGAAAGCCAATCAATTGGACGCGGTCGACGCGGCGGCACAATTTGATCAAGACTTCGCGGTAATGACGTTGGAATTGGTTGCCTTGATAGCCGCCGTGATAGCCGCTTTCGGTGGTGAAAATCTTGATCAGATTGACGCTGCTTAACTATTATCCGGAGGGAATCCTATGTTAATACTGGGGCAATACAATCAACTGACAGTATTGGATGACACAGGTCGGGGACTTTATCTTGGCTATAGGGATGAGTCGACGGATGAGCCAAAAGAGAGCGGTGGCGATCGAGCTCGACGTGAGGATAAAGTTTTCCTGCCGAGGGCTGAAGTCAATGAAGCTACTCAAGTTGGCGATAAAATTGATGTGTTTTTATATGTTGATTCTGAGGATCGAATTGCGGCGACAACAAAGACACCTCTAGCTTGTGTTGGGGAGTTTGCCTGGTTGAAAATAGTCGACGTATCATCAGTGGGTGCATTTCTTGACTGGGGTTTGTCAAAAGACTTGTTTCTTCCCTACGCCGAACAAAAGTTCACTCCGGAAGTCGGGCGGCGCGTACTGGTTCGTGTCTATCTGGACAATAGTAACCGTTTGGCGGCATCAACCCGGATAGATACTTTCCTCGAGGAAGACGGCAGCCAATTTAAGCCAGGTCAAGAAGTGCAGTTGTTGATCGCTGACAGCACCGAGTTGGGTTATAAAGCGATAGTTAATAGTAGCCACTGGGGTGTGTTGTACGGCAGCGAACTATTTCAGTCGATTCGAAAAGGCCAGAAAATAACGGGTTATATTAGGAAGGTTCGTGACGATAAAAAACTGGATCTTAGTTTGTCTCGTATCGGATTTGGGCAAGTGGAAGAGCTCGCCGAAAAAATATTGGAAACCTTAAAGAAAAATGATGGTTTCATTATGATCACAGATAAGAGTCCCCCTGAAACCATATATTCGCTTTTTAAGGTAAGTAAGAAGGTTTACAAAAAAGCGATTGGCGTTCTTTATAAACAGAAAAAAATTGATATAGAAAAATCGGGAATTCGCTGGTTAGATAAAGATTAGACCGCCAAGTTAATACCTGCCTCAAGGCTATGGACTAGCCTGAGGTCACATGTCGATTACACAGCGCTCGCTTGTTCGGAATCTTCCTTCGCATTGTATTGATCGGGTTCGACAAACATCAGTTTGATGGAAATATGTCCCATTGTTCCCAGATCAAAAGCCATCACCATGACATTGAGCTGCTTGTTTATTTCAATCATTCCCGGCAAGTGAACGAGGATGGTTCCCTGTTCGCTGGTCATTATATTCAGGTCTGCCTTGGCTTGAAATTTCTGGCTGACTTGTTCCAAAATCCCTTGTAAGGCTGTATAGAAAGCATCAAAATTGAAACCGGGGCCACGAAACTCACTGTAGTCGAGATCGAGACTGATCGTTGATTCGATGAGTTCCTGTATTTTTACGGTGCCCAAGGCAAATGACTTACCCTGTTTAATGTCTTTAAACACAGGTTTCGCTTTATCTTTCGGCGCGTTGATAAATAGTTGATCTAGAATTTTTGCTGCCAGATTGACTAGTTCAACCAGGTTAATATCAATATTATTCTTGTCAGTCATACGTGTGACCCAATAAGTAGGTGGTTGTTAGCGCTCTATGTGCACTTGTTGCGCAACCTGTGTTGTGCGATGCGTGGCAAAAGCTTTTATCTTAGCAGACTTGTTTTGAAAGGGTTAGGCATGGACATTGGAAATGAGATTCTCCCCTTCTATGATGCTTCCGTGTCCGGGGTAAACAGCCGTTAGGTGAAGGCGTTCCAGTTTG